>JAZOON010000182.1:0-3013 GCA_045655045.1 Eubacteriales bacterium
GTTGAAGTCCCACTTGATATAGGCGATATTCGCGCTGTCCATGACCTTCTTTATGCAGTCAAAAAGGTAATCGCGAACGTCCGCGCGGGACATATCAAGAACGTACTGATGTCTTGCGATGCTCATATGTCTGCCCACACACTGCAACGCCCAATCGGGGTGCGCCTCAAACAGCTCGCTTCGCTTTGAAACCATTTCAGGCTCAAACCAGATACCGAATTTCATTCCAAGGGCGTTCACCCTCTGTACAAGCTTTCCAAGTCCGCCCTTCAGCTTTTCCTCGTTCACGAACCAATCTCCAAGTCCCGAATGGGCGTTATTTCTATCTCCGAACCAGCCGTCGTCCATAACGAGCATTTCAATACCAAGCTCAGACGCGGTCTTTGCGATATCGTAAAGCTTTTCCTCGTCGAAGTCAAAATAAGTCGCTTCCCAGTTGTTGATAAGTATCGGACGCTTTCTCAGCTTCCAATAGCCTCGGCAGAGGTTGTTTCGGTACAGCTTGTGGAATATGCGGCTCATACCGCCAAGTCCCTCGTTCGAATATACCATTACCGCTTCGGGGGCGGTAAAGCTTTCACCCGGCTCAAGTTTCCACGTAAAGCCCTCGGGGTTTATACCCATAAGAACTCTTGCTCCGCCGTCGGAGTCCATTTCCGCCGTAGCGAGGAAGTTGCCCGTATACACGAGATTGAAGCCGTACGCGTCGCCGTACTCCTCGGTAGCATCGTGAGAGCAAAGAGCTATGAAGGGGTTTTGCATATGCGAGGAGCATCCGCGCTTACTTGCCACGCCCTGAATGCCGTAGATAAGCGGAGAACGCTCAAATCTGCGTTCCTTACAAGCCGAGCCGTAAAGATGTATAAAATCCATATCGGACGCTTCGTGAAAATCGACGCAGGTGCTGAGCGCGCGCTTTATTTCCATAACGGTATCCGAGGTGTTGCGAACAACCGCGTGACGCGTCATCGCTCCAATCTCTTCAAATACGGAGTAAAACAGCGTCACCTCCGCTCCGCTTACGCTATCGCGGCAAAGTATCTCAAGCGTTGTAGCCTCGTTTTCGTCCGCATATGTTGCGGGCTGTCCCTCAATGCAAGGCTTTCCCGCGTATATCTTATGGGAAACGTACTGAATATCCGTATCATCCGTTCCCGCAGAACGCTTTACGGTCAGCGCGCTTCCTCTGAAATCGCCGCAGCCGTTGCAGGAATATTCCATTCTGTGAAGGTCTTTACTGAAAAACGGATTTTCGGCGTCCTCGCTTTTAACACGGGGAAAATGCGCGCCGTGAGGACAGGTATACGCCATATAGCTAAGCTCTGCGTCGGACACGTAAGCACCGTAGTAGAGATGCAACAGATAACCGTAGTTGCCTATCTGCAAAACGTAGCTCGTGCTTTTGGTATCCAATTTAAAAATCTTTTCTTCGGGATAAAATTGAATAGACATAGTATTCTCCTGATTCGTTAATTTAATTGATTACATTGTAACACAAACAAAGGCTTTTTTCAAGTCCTTTAACGTAATTTCATAAAAGAAAAGGTGGCTGTTCTGAAATCAGTCACAACCACCTTCCACAATATTCGGTCACGTCGCTCCGCTTCGGCTTTTATAACGTCACCGTTTCACCCGGTTCTATCGTATACAGCTTTCCGTCAACGTCAAACCATATTTTCAAAAGCGTCGGATTGTATATCATTTTTCCGTCCGCGCTATACACGAGCGACTCGTACGCCTTTATGTAATCGTATATCTCTATATTCGTCGCGTACCAGACCTCATCGTGACCCGACAGCTTCTTGCATATCTCGTCAAGCAGCTCCCACTTACCGTCGCGTTCAAACTCGTGGCTATGCCCCCACAAGTAGAAAAGTCTCGGATGTCTTGCCGCGCGGTACGTTTTTTCGGATGTATCTATCGCCATAAATTCGTCGATATACTCCATTAGCTGCGGATTATTATGATGCGCCGTGGGCATCCAACTGTACCAATCCGTGGGAAACTCGAATTTCTTGTTGTCGCCGCCCAGCGTGCGGCAATACACGATACCGAGATCCATTAAATACTCCCTTATGTTATCGTAGCTCGCTCCGTTATTAAAACGGGTTATACCGCAATCGGGATATGCCATACCCCGAATTATCCTGCCGTATTTGCTCTCAAGCTCAAGACGGCAGTCAAGCACGTCGCGTATGCCCTCGATAGGGCGCACCGAGCCGAGTGCTCTGTGGAAATATCCGTGTACCGCTACCTCGTGTCCTCTGTCAAGGAACTTCTCAATTACCGTTTCCCGAGACAACGCCCCCGAACCTCTCGCTTCATCGCTGTTGAGATTGAACGTGCATTTAAGACCGTATTCACTTATCGTATCGGAAAATCTCAGATCGTGGCGACTTCCGTCATCGTAGCTGAGCGTTACCGCCTTTGCCCTTCCCTCGGGAAATCTCATATACTGATATCTCATATCTATTCTCCTCTTGCAAAACGCATCGCGCTTCTATTGATTTAATTTCTTTCGTTAAGCGGAATATATTCTATAGGCTTTGAGATGCACTTGTAAGCGGGACGGATTATCTTCTTTGCCGTCTGCGTTTCCTCTATTCTGTGAGCGCACCAGCCCGCAACTCTCGCGCAAGCAAACAAGGGCGTATACATCTCGGGCGGTATGCCGAGCATACGGTAGACCAAGCCTGAATAAAGGTCTACGTTTGCGCACATAGGTCTGTTCGTGCCCTTGAACTCGTTAAAGAGGTCGGGCGTTACTCTCTCAATGGACTCAAGCAGCTTGAAGTCCTCTCCGTATCCCTTGCGGATAGCGAGATCCTCGGCGTATTTCTTGAGCATTACGGCTCTGGGGTCGGACTTCGTGTATATCGCGTGTCCCATACCGTAGATCTTTCCAAGTCCGTCGCCAAGCTCGCGTTTAAGAACTGCGAGAAGCAGATGTCTTATCTCGTCATCGTCGTTGACGTCCTTGACGAGAGGACGGATGCAGTCGAACATCTCCTGA
>JAZOON010000183.1:0-2425 GCA_045655045.1 Eubacteriales bacterium
TAAAGAAGTATCGCGCTCACCGCCGCCGAGGTCTCGACCATTGCGCTATAGTAAAACAGACACATAGCAAATACCGAGCATACGCCCGTGAGCGCAGAAAAAAGATACGCCGAAAGGCTTATTTTGTAATATTTAAAGCCCCTGCCCTTAACTATAAGCATTATATTCGTTATTACAGCGGCAAAAATAAGTCTTATTGCCACGCATTCAAATGAGCTGAAGCCCATAGCGGTCAGGCGGTCAACGAAAAGACAGGAGCATCCCCAAAGCACGCCTGACATCAGTATAATAACAGCGGATAATTTCCCTTTCATATAACATACTCCTCCGCCGCGCGGAACTGTAATTTATAAAGGCTTGCGTATTCTCCGTCAAGCGCGAGAAGCTGCTCGTGAGTACCCTCCTCCACTATTTTACCGTCAGCCACAACGGCTATCTCGTCGGCGTTCTTTATAGTGGAAAGCCTGTGCGCAACCACAAGCGTGGTTCGTCCTCGGCAAAGCTCGTCAAGAGCCTGCTGAATGAGTATCTCGGTGGTGTTGTCAAGCGCGCTGGTCGCCTCGTCGAGTATGAGTATCGGCGGATTTTTCAAGAATACGCGCGCTATGGAAAGCCTTTGCTTCTGTCCGCCCGAAAGTCTTACTCCCCTCTCTCCTATCTCCGTGTCGTAGCCCTTTTCAAGCGTCATTATATAGTCGTGGATATTCGCCCTCTTTGCTGCCTCAATGACTTCCTCGTCAGTCGCGTCAAGTCTGCCGTAAAGTATATTTTCCTTTATACTTGAGTTGAAAAGGTATATATCCTGCTGGACTATACCTATATTCCGTCGAAGCGAGCTTTTGGTAAATTCCTTTATGCTCCTGCCGTCGATAAGGATATCTCCCGACTCAACCTCGTAGAAATTCGGGATAAGGTGGCATATCGTTGTTTTACCGCCACCCGAAGGTCCGACGAGCGCAAACTTTTTGCCCTTCTCTATGCAAAGGTCTATACCGTGAAGCACGTCCTTTGAGCTGTCGTAGGAATACGCCACGTTCTTAAGCTCTATCTTTCCCTCAACGTTTTCTATCTCCACGGCATCGGGAGCATCCGCCTCGGGCTTCTCGTCCATTATCTCGCAAAAGCGCTCAAATCCCGTAACTCCGTTCTGGAACTGCTCCATAAAGCTTATAAGCGTCATAACGGGACCGACGAACAGGTTTACGGAAACTATAAACGCCGAATAGTCGCCAAAGCCTATAGCTCCGTTGTAAAGGAAAAATCCTCCCGCGATAAGCACCACAACGTTGAATACGTCCGTAATAAACGAGGTCATGGAATGAAAACGTCCCATAGCCTTGTAAGCATCGTCTCTCGCACTCACGAACTGACCGTTTCCAACCTCAAATTTTTCCTCTTCCTTCTTTGCGTTATCAAACGCCTTAGTAACCCTTATGCCAGAAATACTGCTCTCCACCGACGCGTTTATAACAGCCACTGACTTCCTGCTTTCCATAAACGCGTTTCTCATTTTCTTACGGAGAGTGAGCGCGATAAGCAAAAGAAACGGTACGCACGCAAAGATTATGAGAGTAAGCCAGATATTTATGCTTGACAGATAAATAAACGATATTACCACGGAGACAGAGGAAATAAGCAGATTTTCAGGTCCGTGATGCGCAAGCTCACTTATCTCCCACAGGTCGGTCGTCATTCGCGACATTATCTTTCCCGTCTCGTTGTTATCGTAAAAGCTGTAAGGCAGCTTTTCAAGATGATTGAACATATCCGTGCGCATATTCGCCTGCATACGCACGCCCATAACGTGTCCGTAATACTGAATAAAATAATTCAGAGCCATTCTTACGAAATAAATAGCCAAAAGCGACACGCCGAAAATGACTACCATTCGGTAGTTTCTGTTCGGAATAAGGTCGTTGAGCATAAGTCGGGTTATAACGGGATAGACTATACCCACGAGCGCGACCGCCAACGCCGCCAGCATATCCAGTGTAAACACGAGCCTGTGCGGCTTATAGTATGAAATAAATCTTTTTAACATATCATCCTCTTAATTCTTCCGCGTATCTTACGGTCTGCATAGCATCCTTGCAGTACGCGTCAGCGCCGATACGCTCCGCGTATTCTTTGTTAAGCACAGCTCCGCCAACGGCAATCTTACACCAAGGAGCGTCCTTGCGTAACGCCCGTATCGTCTCTTCCATAGCGGGAACGGTGGTCGTCATAAGCGCACTAAGTCCCACCATAGGCGCGCGAAGCTTCACTACCGCCTCAACGACCGTCTCGGGTGAGACGTCCCGACCGAGGTCGGTGACCAAAAAGCCATAATTTTCAAGCAAGAGCCGAACTATATTCTTTCCTATGTCGTGTATATCTCCGTGAACGGTTGCGAGAACTATTCTCATTCCCTCTCCGTCCCCGTCCG
>JAZOON010000184.1:0-2709 GCA_045655045.1 Eubacteriales bacterium
TATAGCAATATTTTCGGCAACGTCAACGCAAGAGCAGCCGCCGTAGTATCTCTTCCCGGGGTAACCTTCTGCGTATTTGTTGGTAAGTACCGAGCCCATAGCGCACATAACCGCCTCTGAAACTACGTTCTCAGATGCGATAAGCTCCAAGCCGTCCTGCTGTCTGTCAAATTCTGCTTTTATAGCATCTGCAATTTCTTTGTCGGTTGCAGCTACCTTTGCAATCATTTCGTCAATCATTTTGACCTCCCGTTTTTTATCCCAAAAATTAAGTATAGGTATATTATAAACCAAAAAAGCTAAAAAAACAATACGTATATGAAAAAAATTGTAAAATTATTCATTTATATCATTGACAAAACCGATATTTTAATGGTATAATAGTTAAGGTGAAGTTGTTTATACAAGATAAGACAATGGACGGAGGTAACCAAATGGAGATCGCAATAATCGCACACGACCTAAAAAAAGAGCTTATGGCGCAGTTCTGTATAGCGTACTGCGGTATACTCAATAAACACAATCTTTGCGCAACTGCTATTACGGCGAAGTATATTTCCGAAGCAACGGGACTTAATATAGATAAGCTTATGTCGGGAGAGCAAGGCGGAGAGCAGCAGATCGCTTCCCGTATCGCGTATAACGAGATAGACGTTCTCCTTTATTTTAAGGATACAAGACCTAACGCAGTGAACGATACCGTGAGCCACGAGCTTCTGCGCATGTGTGACGTTTATAACATCCCCGTAGCCACGAATATTGCTACTGCAGAGGTCCTTATAACGGCACTTGACAGAGGAGATCTTGATTGGCGAGAGATCGTCAACCCTCGCTCTGCAACCAATAAAAGATAAAAACGCAAGAACACGTCCTGTCGAGACGAACCCACAGAGAGAAGACACGCGGCTGAGAGGTCTTTGGAAACGTCGGCAATGACACCGCCTTGCGGGGAAAACTTAATATCAAAAAAGATAAAAATTCGGGTGGAACCGTGCGAAGCTATGAATGTCGCACCCCGAACGGCAGCGCCGTTCGGGGTGTTTTATGTTTTGCGTGAACGTCTGACATGGCGTCGAGGTCGCAATCACTATCGGATTTTTTGATACGGGTTTCGCTGCTATTCTTTTAAATTAAATGCCCAAAAGTTTTTTGGCGCTACCTTTTTGCAAAAAGGTAGCAAAAATAAACCCCAACATAAAACAATTTTCAATATGGAGGATATTATGAAAATCAATTTTGGAGAACAGATCATCGAAAAGTCCGAGCCGATAAGCGTTTACGACGCGGCGGCAGAGGCGGGAATTATCAGCAGAGCAGTGCTTGCGGCAAGGGTGAACGGCAAGGTATGCGCACTTACGGCGCTTATCGAAAACGACGCTGACGTACAGCTTCTTACGTTTGCGGACGCTGACGGAAAGCACGTTTTCTGGCACACCGCGTCACACGTTCTTGCACAGGCGGTAAAGAGACTTTATCCCGATACAAAGCTTACTATCGGTCCTGCGATAGATAACGGCTTTTACTACGACGTTGACAGCGACGTATCCATAACCCCCGAGGTGCTTGCCGCTATAGAGACGGAGATGAAGAAGATCGTCAAGGAAAACCTCAAGATAGAGAGATTTGAGCTTCCCCGCGCCGAGGCTGTCGCGCTTATGAGCGAGAAAAACGAGCCTTATAAGGTACAGCTTATCGAGGAGCTTCCCGAGGGAGAGATAATAAGCTTCTACCGTCAGGGCGAGTTCGTTGACCTTTGCGCAGGTCCTCACCTTTTCGCAACGGGCGCTGTCAAGGCACTCAAGCTTACACAGTGTACGGGCGCTTATTGGAAGGGTGACCAGAACAATAAGATGCTTCAGAGAATTTACGGTACTGCTTTCCCCTCAAAGGACGAGCTTCGAGTGTACCTTGAAATGGTTGAAGAAGCGAGAAAGAGAGACCATAACAAGATTGGCAGAGAGCTTGAATACTTTACCACGGTTGACAGCATAGGTCAAGGACTTCCCGTACTGCTTCCCAAGGGCTCAAGAGTTATACAGACGCTTCAGAGATGGGTCGAGGATGAGGAGCAGAAGAGAGGTTACCTACTCACCAAGACGCCGCTTATGGCAAAGAGAGAGCTCTTTAAGATATCGGGACACTGGGATCACTACCTTGACGGTATGTTCGTTATGGGAGATCCCGACGACTACACCAAGGAGTGCTTTGCGCTCCGTCCGATGACCTGTCCTTTCCAGTATCAGGTGTTTCTCAACAAAAAGCGTTCCTACCGCGATCTTCCTATGAGACTTGGCGAGACGTCAACGCTTTTCCGTAACGAGGATTCGGGCGAGATGCACGGTCTTATCCGCGTTCGTCAGTTCACCATCTCCGAGGGACATCTCGTTATTCGTCCCGATCAGCTTGCAGAGGAGTTCAAGGGCTGTCTTGATCTCGCAAAGCATTGCCTTAGCTCCGTTGGTCTTTGGGAGGACTGCTCATTCAGATTTTCGCAGTGGGATCCCAAGCGTACCGATAAGTACGAGGGCACTCCCGAGCAGTGGGACGAGGCACAGAGCGTCATGAAGCAGATCCTCGATAATATCGGTCTCAATTATTCCATCGGTATCGACGAGGCCGCCTTCTACGGTCCGAAGCTTGACATTCAGATCAAGAACGTCCACGGCAAAGAGGACACTCTCATCACCATTCAGATCGATAAGTCGGAGG
>JAZOON010000185.1:0-9391 GCA_045655045.1 Eubacteriales bacterium
GGCTTTATTTTACCCGCTTCCGAAAGTATATTTTCAATATTCGTTTCGGTAAGTATATAGAGATTTTTGCCGCGAACGGATAATCTTTCGGCTCTTAATTTCAACTGTCCCGAGGATTCCTCGCCCGATACGTAAAGGACGGAGCGATCAGCCCCAAGCGTGTCGCATATCTGCAAAAGGAGCGTGGATTTTCCAACTCCGGGCTCGCCCGACAAAAGCACGACCGAGCCCTTGACCAAGCCGCCGCCGAGAACTCTGTCAAGCTCTCCGAGTCCTGTTGCGGAGCGGATATATTCAGGTGTGGACAGCTCGTCGAAGCGTTCCGCTTTGTTGTTTCCCGAGTTTATAACCGACGTGCGTCTCGGAGCTGCGGAAGCCGAGCCTGCCGAGCGCTCCACGACGTCCTCGACAAAGCTGTTCCAAGTACCGCATTTTGGACATTTTCCAAGCCACTTGGGACTTTCGTATTCGCATTCCGAGCATATATAAACGGTTTTTATACCTTTCATCTTGCACCTTCCAAAAACTACTTTTCTACATTATACTACATTTTTTTCTCAAAATCAAGGGATTTGGAATTGTTGGCTTCAAAATAATTGCAAACGGAAGAAAAGATTATCAGGCAAAGCTTTGTTCTGTACGCGGGATCGTTTAAGTTCACGCAGTCCTCGGGGTTGGATAAAAAACCGCATTCGACAAGGATAGCGGGGTGCTGTACCTTTTTCATAATATATACGTTTTCGCCCGAAGGCTTAATTTTCCTTGTATTGCCGTACTGGAGATTTTTAGACACGAGTGATTGCACCGTTTCCGCGAGCTTTACGGAAAGAGGGGAATTGGTGGAATAATATACTTGAAGTCCCTTGTATTTCGCCTGCGGAAAGGAGTTCATATGTATGCTTACGAATATTGCGTCTTCGTATTCCTCGCATATGGCGATACGAGCCGCGGCGTCCTGCTTTTTCTTTTGTCCCTCGTAATCAGTATTTCGGTCGTAGAGCAAGATATCCTCGCTTCTGGTTAGACGCGTCCTGATTCCTTCCGAGCGCAGGATCTCGTCAAGCTCCAGGGCAATAAGAAGATTTACGTCCTTTTCGAGCGTTCCGTCAACTCCCACAGTGCCGCCGTCCTCGCCGCCGTGTCCCGCGTCTATTATGACCGTGGGGAATTCTTCGTATTTTGATTTTGTCTCCGTCGGTGGAATGCTGTTTTGATCTTTTCTTCCTTTGCAGGACGCCGACGAAAAAAGAAAGGACAGGCATAACGAAAGCATAATTATGCGAAAAAACGTTTTTTTCATAAAATTTCCTTTTCCATAAAAATCGTAATTTGATAAACGGAGCTTGCTTTTACATATAATACTTGTGGATTGCCCTTGACAAACTCTTAACAAAGTGTTATACTATATATTGAAATATTATGCGAATAATTTGTGCTTTAGGAGAAAAAAGATGAAAAAAATGCTCGTCATAGACGGAAACAGTATACTTAACAGAGCGTACTACGGTATTCGTCCGCTTACCAATAAAAACGGGCTGTATACTCACGCCGTATACGGAATGATAAATATAATTTCCCGACACGTCGAGAATATATCTCCCGATTACTGCGTGGTAGCATTTGACCTCAAAGCGCCGACCTTCAGACACAATATGTATTCGGAATATAAGGCAAACGGAAAGGGAATGCCCGAGGAGCTTGCGGTACAGCTTCCGTATGCAAAAAAATGTATGGAATATCTCGGCTACAGAGTGCTTACCTGCGAGGGGTATGAGGCAGACGATCTGCTGGGTACGCTGTCGCGCGCCGCGGGCGAGGAGGGAGTCCACGCATACGTGCTGACGGGAGACAGGGATTCCTTGCAGCTTATAAACGACAACGTCTCGGTCCTTCTCGTAAAGACAAAGGAAACGGTAGAATTTGACAGGAACGTATTTTTTGAAACGTACGGTGTATACCCCGATGTGTTCGTTGACGTAAAGGCTCTTATGGGAGATTCGTCCGATAATATACCGGGTGTTGCGGGAATAGGGGAGAAAACGGCATTTAAGCTTATCTCCGACTTCGGAAATATGGACGCTCTGTATGAGAAATACGGAGAGTCAGCACTTTCCGCATCAGTTAAGCAAAAGCTTGAAAACGGCAGAGATATGGCGTTTTTGTCGAGAGACCTTGCCCGCATCGATACCCACGCGCCGATAGACACCTCTCTTGCGGAGAGTGAATATAAAGGACCTATGAAGCAGGAGCTTTACGACTTGTTTGCTGAGCTTGAGTTTTCTGCGCTCATAAAGAAATTCGGACTTGACGGAATGCAGACGTCACAAGAGACAACAAAGACCGAGATGCAGGGCAAAAGGGAGCTTGTCAGGATAAGCGTTGATAAAATTGACCGCTTTAAGGGAAAGGCTGTTGCTGTGACTCTGAACGGGGATACCGTGACCCTGTGCGACGGAGAGACGTGGCTTGAGGAAAGTATTGAAACCGTTGGAAACACGCTTGGAGAAATACTTGTCGTGTGTCACGATTATAAATCGCTTTATAAGGAATTTTGCAACAGAGGTCTGAAAATAGGCGAATGCGTATTCGACACTATGCTCGCGGCTTACGTTCTTAATTCCAACAGAAGCAAATACGAGCTTGACGACGTACTGACAGCTTACCTTGGCAGTACCGAAAGCGAACCCGTGAGAGCCGCGTGCGTTTTCTCGCTGTACACGGAGCTGAAGAATAAAGTAAAGGAACAGAACTGTGAGTCCTTGCTTTACGACGTGGAGATGCCTCTTGCCAAGGTGCTGGGCGAAATGGAGCTTGCGGGATTCAAGATAGACGTGGAGGGTATAAAACGGTACGGAGAGGAGCTTTCCGAGATGGCGGAGGCTCTTAAATCGAGAATATACAGCATTGCGGGCGAGGAATTTAATATCAATTCCCCAAAGCAGCTCGGGGAGATACTGTTTGAAAAAATGGGACTGCCCGCGAGTAAAAAGACCAAGACTGGGTATTCAACGGATGCCGAGACTCTGCAAAAGCTTGCTTCAAAGCACGGTATTATAGAGGATATACTTGATTACAGACAGGTGACGAAGCTCAAGTCAACCTACGCGGAGGGGCTTGTAAAGGCGGCAGACGAAAGCGGACGCATACACACTGTATTTAATCAGACGGGAACGGCGACGGGCAGACTTTCGTCCGCAGAGCCGAATTTGCAGAATATTCCGATAAGGACGGAGCTTGGAAGAAAATTCCGAAGATATTTTATACCGAGTGACGGTGACAGAGTGATAATTGACGCAGACTATTCTCAGATAGAGCTGAGGCTTCTCGCTCATATTTCGGGGGACGTGAATATGAAGGAGGCGTTTTTGCGCGGCGACGATATACACACGGCAACGGCGGCAACGGTTTTCGCCGTACCTGCGGATACGGTCACGCCCGAGCTCAGGAAAAGAGCGAAGGCGGTGAACTTCGGTATAGTTTACGGCATAGGAGAGCATTCTCTGTCCGAGGATCTCGGTATATCCAGAAAGGAAGCAAAGGCGTATATTGACAGCTATCTTGCGGGATTTCCGAACGTATGCAGGTATCTTGACGATATAAAGCAAAAGGCGCGTGAGGACGGATACGTTGTCACCGAATTCGGCCGTAAAAGGTATATTCCCGAGATTACCGCGAGCAATAAAAACGTACAGCATTTTGGAGAGCGCGTGGCTATGAACAGCCCGATACAGGGAACTGCGGCGGACGTTATAAAAATCGCTATGATAAAGGTCGCAAAGGCGCTTGAGAAAACGGGAACGGATGCAAAGCTCATTTTGCAGGTGCACGACGAGCTTCTTATCGAGGCGAGAAGGGAAGACGCGCCCGAAATCAGAAAATTATTGGTCGAATGTATGATGAGCGCGGCGGATTTTTCCGTACCGCTTGACGTCGAAGCTAATATTGGCTCGACTTGGTTTGACGCAAAATGAAAAATTTTTGTTAATTTCCAAAAAAATATCGAAAAATGTTTTCCAAAGCTATAGACTTTTTTGAGATTATATAGTATAATATATAAGGTTATGTATGTTTTGATATAGCCGATGCCATTAATTGCTTTTGGGAGGCAAATTTATGAAGATAAGCACCATTGTTGAATTGCTTGACGCTAAGGTACTTTGCGGCGGCGATATGCTTGACGGTACGGTCAATTCCGCTTGCGGATGCGATATGATGAGCGACGTGCTTGCGTTCGTTAAGGAGCAGGCTGTTCTCATTACGGGACTGTGCAATCCCCAGGTCGTAAGAACGGCGGTCATGATGGATATGCGCTGTATAGTTTTCGTCAGGGGAAAGACTCCCCCCGAGGAAGTTATATCCCTTGCTGACGACGCGGGAATAGTCGTGCTTGCCACAAGCGAGAGAATGTATACCGCGTGCGGTAAGCTGTACGAAAACGGGCTTATGGGCGGAGAGGTCATCAATGGCTGATCGCGTAAACTTTCATTTCGATATCGACGGAGATAATTTCACGTCGGCAGGAGAGGCATCGGTAAGAATAAAAAAGCATCTGCGCGAAATGGGATTTCATCCCGAGGTCATTCGCAGAGTTTCCGTGGCTATGTACGAGGGCGAGATAAATATGGTCATTCACGCAAACGGCGGTTTTGCCGACGTTGACGTTTACGTTGACCGTATAGAGATAAAGCTTGCGGATAACGGTCCCGGAATTTCAAATATAGACCTCGCTATGCAAGAGGGATATTCCACCGCTCCCGACAACATCCGCTCGCTCGGATTTGGCGCGGGTATGGGACTTCCCAATATGAAAAGATATACCGACAACATGAGAATCGAATCAGAGGTGGGAAAGGGGACGACCGTTTATATGACGGTCAACGTCTGATACTACCTTGGAAAAGAGGTAATAATGTCGAGTTACAAGCATTCCGTTACACTTGATATATCAAGATGCAAAGGATGTACTAACTGTATAAAAAGATGCCCCACCGAGGCAATACGTGTCCGAGACGGGCACGCTATAATCAAGGAGGATCTTTGTATAGACTGCGGAGAGTGTATCCGCGTATGTCCATATCAGGCAAAGAAGGCGACCTTTGACAGGTTTGAGGATTTTGCCGATTACAAATTCAAAATAGCGTTGCCTGCTCCCGCGCTTTACGGACAGTTTGAGGAGTTTGACGACGTTGACTATATACTTACGGCACTCCTTGAATGCGGCTTTGATGCTGTGTTTGAGGTGTCAAGAGCTGCCGAACTCGTTACGGAGTATACGAGAAGATATATGAAGCAAAGCGGCGTAAATCTTCCTGTGATAAGCTCTGCATGTCCCGCGATAGTAAGGCTTATAGCGCTAAGATTTCCTTATCTTGTGGAAAATCTTCTCCCCATTATGCCGCCCATTGAGGTCGCGGCAAGGCTTGCGAGAAAGGAAGCGAAGGAGAAGCATCCCGAGCTTACGGACGACGACATATGCGTCCTGTTCCTCTCGCCGTGCCCCGCAAAGATAAGCTACGTTAAAAATCCGCTCGGTGTTGAAAAGAGCGCGGTTGACGGCGCGTTGGCTATAAACGATTTTTATTTCAAAATACGCTCAAAGCGTAAGGAAATAAAAAATCCGTTGCCGCTTTTCGACACGGGTATCATAGGACTAAACTGGGCAGGAACCGGTGGAGAGGCTACCTCTCTTCTGTCGGAGAGATATCTTGCGGCGGACGGAATTGAGAACTGTATAAAGGTTCTTGACCAGATAGAGAACGGCACGATACATAATCTTGAATTCGTGGAGCTTAACGCTTGTAACGGAGGATGTGTTGGCGGAACGCTTAACGTGGAAAATCCGTATATCGCGAAGGCAAGATTACGTTCATTGAGAAAGTATCTTCCAATTTCGAGAAATCATCCCGAAACGGAGGACGATGTGCCGAGCGGCGTTTGCCTTGACGACTTTGACAATATACTTTCGGGTGCCAGCATCCCCGCACTTTCCGTTGATAGGAACGAGGCGATAGCAAAGATGTCGGCGGTCGAGAGTATTTATAAAAACCTGCCTCATCTTGACTGCGGCTCTTGCGGCGCGCCAAACTGCCACGCCTTGGCGGAGGATATAATCAGGGGAGAGGCGGATGAAGCCGATTGCCTTATAAAATTGAGAGATAACGCAATCAGGACATGATGGGTATCGGAGGGTGTTATGACGGTACGTGATATGGCGGAGAGCCTCGGACTTGAAGTGTTTTGCCTTTGTGACGGTGACAGAGAGGTAAGCGGAGGATATGCGGGAGATCTGCTTAGCTGGGTAATGGGCAGAGCTAAGGCGGGAGACGCGTGGGTGACCATAATGTCCAACGTCAATATAGTAGCCGTGGCTACGCTTGCTGACCCTTCCTGTATAATACTTTCCGAGGGAGTCGTCCCCGATGCTGATGCTTTGAAAAAGGCAGAGAGCATGGGAGTAAACGTGCTTGGAAGTAAAAAGGACACGTTCGCGCTGTGCGCGGAAATTTCCAAGCTGCTATGACGCCGTATTACTACGACCTGCATATTCATTCGTGTCTGTCGCCTTGCGCTGACAACGATATGACTCCCAATAATATTGCGGGCATGGCGGCGCTCAAGGGATTGCAGATAGTGGCGCTTACCGACCACAATTCCTGCAAAAATTGTCCCGCGTTTTTCGAGGCTTGTAAAAGACTTGGACTTATTCCCGTAGCGGGAATGGAGCTGTCAACGGCTGAGGATATACACGTCGTTTGTCTGTTTGAAGCACTTGATGACGCTATGAGATTTGACGAGGCTTTACATAGTCATATCGCAAATATTCCGAACCGCCCCGAGATCTTCGGCGACCAGCTGATCCTTGACGGAGAGGACGGGCAGATAGGTACGGAGGATAAGCTGCTTATATCCGCTACCGATCTGTGGATGTCCGATGCGATCGCGCTTGCCAGAAGCTTTGGCGCGCACGTTCACCCCGCGCATATCGATAGGGAAGCGAACGGAATGATCGCCGTGCTTGGAGATATCCCCGCGGAGTATGGGTTTGCCTGCGTTGAATATAACGGCAGCGAAAGGATAGAGCAGATAAAGTCGGACTACGCGGTGGCGCGTGACGCAAAGCACGTAGTTTCCTCGGATGCTCACCACCTGTGGGATATAAGCGAGGCTGACAATTTTATTGAGCTTGACGACGAGCCGTACAGCTCGGCGCTCGTTCGCAAAAGACTGTTCGAGTATCTCGACGGTGAGAATTAATTCACGGATTTATTTAAAATATAAATAAATTAAACTAAAACGGAGGAGTTTTCGTTATGAAAAAAAATTTGACCACAGTAATGTTCCGTGGTACAAAGGCTCAGGAAGAGCAGCTTATCGCTGTCATTGAGAAGTACCGTGGAACCAAGGGCGCATTGATGCCTGTACTGCAGGAGGCTCAGGAAATCTACGGATACCTGCCTATCGAGGTGCAGAAGATCATTGCTGTAAGAATGGGAGTATCCCTTGAGGAAGTATACGGCGTGTCTACTTTCTACTCTCAGTTCGTTCTCAACCCCAAGGGCGATGTTTCTATCGCCGTATGTATGGGAACCGCTTGCTACGTTAAGGGTAGTGGCGATATTCTCGACAAGATCACGCAGATACTCGGCTTGCCTTCAGGCTCGACCACTCCCGACGGAAAGTACTCACTTGAGGCTACCCGTTGCATAGGAGCTTGCGGACTTGCTCCCGTACTTACCATAAACAATGAAGTTTACGGTAAGCTCGGTGTAAGCGACGTTGAAGGTATACTTGAAAAGTATAAATAATTTTACGGTATGAAGGAGCTGTCGCTTAATATTCTCGACGTAACCAAAAATTCGGTATCGGCAGGTGCGAAGAACATCGCTGTTTCACTGATAGAGGACGCGGAGGGGTGGTTGACACTTACCATTAAGGATGACGGTTGCGGGATGTCAGCGGAGACGGTAGAAAACGTCACAAATCCGTTTTATACCACGCGAACCACCAGACGTGTCGGACTTGGTCTGCCGCTGTTGAAGATGGCAGCGGAGCAGACGGGGGGAGGTCTTAGAATAACCTCTTCACAAAAGGACGAGGATCACGGTACGACGGTCGAGGCGGTATTCGATACGAAAAGCATAGATTTTATGCCCGTAGGAGATATCGTTTCCACTATGTGTATACTTATCGCGGGAAGCCCCGAGATAGATTTCACTTTTCTGGACAAGTCTCCAGAGGGAGAGGTGTCGCTTGAGACTGCCGCGCTTAAAGAGGTGCTTGGCGAGGGAATATCGCTTGCTGAACCCGAGGTGCAGGTTTGGATCGGTGAATATTTAAAGGAACAGTACGAAAATCGTTGAAATAATTAAAATTGTAATAAACGGAGGAATTTATTATGAAATCTTTGGCGGAACTTGCTGCTATCAGAGAAAAAATGCAGAATAAAGTCGTTATCCGCGAAGGCGCAGCTGCAACGAGAGTTGTCGTTGGAATGGCAACGTGCGGAATCGCAGCAGGCGCAAGACCTGTTCTCAACGCATTCGTTGAGGGCGTTGCAAATGCAAACCTTGGCGATAAGGTAACCGTAACCCAGACGGGTTGTATCGGTATCTGCCAGTACGAGCCCGTAGTTGAAATTTTCGAAGAGGGCAAGGAAAAGGTAACTTACGTTAAGCTTGACGCCGCAAAGGCAGCAGAGATAGTTGAAAAGCATCTCAAGGGCGGCAAGGTAGTGGAAGAATACACCATTGGTGCTTGATTACTTACTGAATAAACGAAAGGATAAGAAAAATGATTAGATCACACGTTTTGGTATGTGGCGGTACGGGTTGTACGTCTTCCGGAAGTAACAAGATCCAGGAAGCACTCGTTGCTGAGATCGCCGCAAAAGGACTTGCTGATGAGATCAAGGTCGTCGGAACAGGATGCTTTGGTCTTTGCGCACTCGGTCCTATTATGATTGTTTATCCCGAGGGAACGTTTTATAGCTGCGTTACCGTGAACGACGTTCCTGAGATAGTTGAGGAGCATTTCCTTAAGGGACGTCCCGTTGAAAGACTCGTATATCACGAGGAAAAGGCTTCGGGTGAGGAGCTTCATCACGCAACGTCTCTTTCCGAGACATCCTTCTACAAGAAGCAGAAGAGAATTGCTCTTCGTAACTGCGGTGTAATCAACCCTGAGAACATCGACGAGTACATAGCAATGGACGGTTATCAGGCTCTTGGTAAGGTTCTTACCGAGATGACTCCCGATGACGTTATCCAGACCATTCTCGATTCGGGACTTCGCGGACGCGGAGGCGGCGGATTCCCCACGGGACTTAAGTGGAAGTTTGCTTCGGGTAACAGAGGAGAGGTTATGTAATACGTTGCTTGTTACGCGGACGAGG
>JAZOON010000186.1:0-2545 GCA_045655045.1 Eubacteriales bacterium
AGGCCCTCTTGCTGAGACCTCCTGCATCAACTGCGGTCAGTGTATCGTAGCTTGTCCCGTAGGCGCTCTCTACGAGAGAGACGATACCGATAAGGTATTCGACGCTATCAACGATCCCTCCAAGCACGTTCTCATTTGTACCGCTCCTTCCGTTCGCGCGCAGATAGGCGAGTGCTTCGGATACGAGCCCGGAACTGACTGCGAGGGCAAGATGGTCGCAGCGCTCAAGAAGCTCGGCTTCGACGGCGTTTACGATATGAACCTCACGGCTGACCTTACCATTATGGAGGAGGCAACCGAATTCCTCGGCAGAGTAAAGAACGGCGGCGTTCTTCCTATGATAACGTCCTGCTCACCCGGTTGGATCAAGGACTGTGAGCATTACTATCCCGAGTTTACGGAGAACCTCTCCACCTGTAAGTCTCCTCAGCAGATGTTCGGCGCGGTAGCAAAGACCTACTACGCAGAAAAGATGGGTTGGGATCCTAAGGATATCTTCTTCGTATCCGCAATTCCTTGTACCGCAAAGAAGTTCGAGGTTGGCAGACCCGGTCAGTCCGCGGCAGGCGTTCCTGACGTAGACGTAGCGGTTACCACCCGTGAGCTTGGCAGAATGATACAGAAGGCTGGTATCGACTTCAGAGCACTTGAAGACGAGAAGTTTGATAATCCCTTCGACATCGGTTCGGGCGCAGGCGCTATCTTCGGAGCAACGGGCGGCGTTATGGAGGCAGCACTCCGTACGGCGGCTGAGGTTATCGAGGGCAAGCCGCTTGAAAAGCTTGAATTCAACGAGGTTCGCGGTATCGAGGGTGTTAAGACGGCTACCTATAAGCTTGGAGACATCACACTGAACGTTGCAGTTGCTTCGGGCACGGCAAACGCGAAGAAGGTTCTTGAAGCAGTTAAGGCAGGCGAGCTTGACGTTCAGTTCATCGAGATCATGGCTTGTCCCGGCGGCTGCGTAAACGGCGGTGCACAGCCCATTCAGCCCGCAGTTGTAAGAATGACTACCGACCTTAAGTCTGTAAGAGCGGCAGTTCTTTACAACGACGACGCAACCAGCGAGGTTCGTAAGTCACACGAAAATCTTGCAGTTAAGAAGCTTTATGATGAGTACTTTGGAGAACCCAACAGCCACAAGGCACACGAGATACTCCACACTCACTATATCAAGCGCGGTCTTTAATTGAAACGAGGCGATGCACGAAAGTGCATCGCCTTATTTTGTCAAAAAAGTCTTTTTCCTTACCCTCTCACCGCTCAGCGGAGCTCTCCCGTAGGGCGAGCCTCAGATAGTGATGTCGATCGTTCAGACGATATTTATTCTTTGGTAGGGCGGTGACTTGCTGCCGCCGTTTTGTGCGTAGGTGTTACTACCGTGCGAATATCTTTTGAATTCCACCACCGCAAGCTCCCCTTACACAGGGGAGCCTTTTTTGGGGGCGATGAGAGTTTGTCAGGATCATGCGGTTTCTTGAAAATATTTTTTATCAAATAATTGACAACGGCAAAGGCTTATGATATAATTATATGGATAATTATACGTGAGGTGCTGTTATGAAACAAGATAAGCTTAAATTGATACTTACCGTTGCTTGCATATGCTTTGCGGTGCTTGCCGTTGTGTTCCTTATTTCGGGAATAGTTTACGACGGTGACCATGCGTTTACCAAGGTATTTCTTTTCATTATTGCCGTCGTATCTCTTGCGGCTGCTGGAGAGCTGGCTTTCATTCTTTGGTTCGCAAAGGGTGGGGACGAGCCTAATTTCTTCCTCTTTGACAGAAATACCAAGAGAAATATCGCCGTAGAAAAGCTTGATGACAAGACGATAAACGATAGAATGATGGAGTTCTTCGCGAAATACGCTCAGTCCGAGGGCAAGCTCTGGACGGGCGGTATTCTTGAGAACGCCGAAATGGAGGCGCAGTACAAGCCCGCGGTTGCGTACAAGCTCCTTTACGATCTTGCGGCTATCAATAAGGATGCAGGCTGGAAGTGCTTCGGCTCGGCAACCGTACAGACCGTTGAATTTATCTGCGCGGCACTCGAGCAGAACGGTGACGTTGACGTTGCGGGATACATAAGACAGTTCAAGAACTCTCCCATACTGAACATGGAGCAGTTCAAGCAATTCATATTGAGCAATAAGGACTATTTTTCTCTTAAGCTCGGTATGTACGTCCGCGAGAACGTAAGCAAATTTAATTGATTGTATAAAATAAACAATTACCGAGAGATTTTTTCTTCACGGTAATTGTTTTTTTATGCTTGAAAAATTCGTCGGAATATGGTACAATATATTGAGTATAGGTTTCGGAGGGCGTATGTTTTATATTCGTATTGCTGATTTGAATATCCAGATAAATAATAAATACGGCTACGTTGAACGGCTTTGCCGCGATTACATAATCGAGGCGTGTCAAAACGTCGATATGAGCGTTGAGGTCAGCGACGAAATGATCGCCAACGAGATGAGTATTGCCGAGGCGGGGGTGTCCGCGGGATATGCCGAGGGCGTTTGCGTTCACAGAGGACTATGT
>JAZOON010000187.1:0-1679 GCA_045655045.1 Eubacteriales bacterium
GACAACCCTGCTTTCGTTCCGCCCGAGCGTGTAAATGATCTCAAAAAACGCGCAGAAGGCGTTATAAACGTTGGAAACAGCATGGGTGAGGGTTGGTACCTTGCGGCTGAAATGCTTGAGTTTGCAGACCACGGATATGAGAACATCGTCATCGTTCAGCCCTTCGGCTGCCTGCCCTGTCACGTTGCTGCCAAGGGTATGATAAACAAGGTAAGACGAATCGATCCCAGACTCAACGTAGTCGATATCGAATACGACCCCGGTGCGACGAGAGTTAACCAGGAAAACAGAATAAAGCTCATGCTTGTCGTTGCAAAAGAGAAGCTGCAATGATAGGATCCCAAATAAAGAAATCCGCCGTTTTTGGCGGATTTCTTTATTTTTTTGATATTTTCCGTTTTGTTCCTTTGTGTACCTTTATGTACCTTTACGTACCTTTTTTGTTCTTCTTCAATTCTTTGAGAGAAGCGAGGTAGCTCTCTTTTCTATGGGCGTCTATGCGCGTATACCTGCCTATCCCGCCGACCGTCAGCAGCTTGCCGACGTGTCTGAATCCAAAGGAGCGCGGCGGCAGGTGCGTTACTATGTCGTCATAATTTCTGACGACCGTAAACCGTTTCCAGCGTTCCCTCTCCTTTGGTACTCTTCCGTAAATGACACGCGGGCAACCAAAGCCGTAGCCCTCGATATTGTCGCGCAGGTCTCGGCGGTTGAACCAGAGGTATTCGTGGCACAAAAGCGCGAGCGCCGCGCCGTGGCTATATCCCACGGTGACGATACGTTTAAATCGGAGGTCAAGCAACGCCCACTCGATATATGGCAGGATGCTCCTCCAGACGCGCAAAAAGCCGCCGTGGCAATACCACTCTTCGTCCATTCTTTTATACGGTGTTACGGCGCGCGCATCCTCGTTAAGCTCGCTATGCAATACCGCTCCGAAGTCAAGATTACTGTGCCAATCGGCAAGTCCGTTGCTCTTCTCAAAGAAAACGTACAGAGCATCCCCGCGCGATTCTATAAAAAAGCTACCTCCGCCACCGACGTTTATATATTCCGCTTCAAGGCATTTGGAAAACAAATCGTAAAGCTCATCCTTTATCACAATCCCCTCCCTCCAATAAGTATATGCGACGGTTTGAAAAATCGCACACCCCGCCAAGAAAAATCTCAGTTGAACTATTTCAACTGAGGTTTTTCTTTATCCATTGCGAAAGCAATGGTATATCATCACGCTTTAGCGTGTATATCATCGCCGTAGGCGCATATCATCAACCGCAGGTTGTATCGCTTTCGCAATGATGATATACAACACTTCGTGTTGATGATATACCGCAACAAGTTGCGGATGATATACACGCCTTTGGCGTGATTAAGGTACGGATGACAAATACCCTACGTTCAATTTACGAATCCCTCCCTCCGGAAGAAAAAATTCGGTCACTGTGCTTGACTTTTGGCGAAAATCATAGTAAAATGTAGATAACAATAAAATAAGGAGAATGCTATATGAAAGCAACACGCATTTTAGCACTTTTACTCGCCATGCTGATGGCTCTTGCGCTCTTTGCCTGCGACAACGGCAACGCAGAGACAGAAGCTCCCTCACAGAACGAGACCGATCCCGTTGAAACTGATCCCAATGAGACCGATCCCGAGGACACAACTCCTGAGGGCACAAC
>JAZOON010000188.1:0-13033 GCA_045655045.1 Eubacteriales bacterium
AACGGTTTTCAAGACCGCCTCGTTATGACCACTTCGATAACCCTCCGTGTAAGACTATTAAGTTTTTAGATTTGCGAATTTTTTAGAAAAAGTTTTAGAAGGAATAGTTTTCTGCACCGTCGAGTGTGCGAAAACATCAAGCGTGGCAAGGGATTTTGAGCATTTACAGAAATCCGCGACTGCAAATTTTCAAGACCGCCTTGAGCATTCACTGTCAGGCGAAAAGCTCTTTGCGTATCATTTTTCACCGCTTCGCACTTCGCAACAAGGTATATTATATCACAGCTTTTTCGTTTTGTCAATACTATTGTAAAAACATTCTCTAAACATTCTCTATTTTATTGCTCCAAATGCGACGGGTGCCTATTTGTTCAATTTATTCCTGTACTCGCTCGGCGAAATTCCCTTTTCACTCTTAAAAACCTTACAGAAATACGGTGTGGAGTTAAATCCGCATTTTATGGCTATCTCCGCAAGAGGGATTTTTTTCTGTCTTAAAAGCTCACAGGCGGCGCGTATCTTTACCGTGTTAAGATATGACGTAAAGGAAACACCGATATGCTCCTTAAAAAGTCGGCAAAGGTAATATTTTGATACGTAAAAATTACTCGCCACCTCGTCCATGCCCGAGATATACGCGTAATTCTCGTTTATATACTTTACTATCCTCGTCATTCGACTGTCTTCCACCGCGGGGCGATAGCAGTTTTCCGAGGTATAAAGCAGCATAAGAAGCTGAAGCAAATAATTCACGAGCAACAGCTCGTCCGCGTACTGAGGCTGTTTTATCTGCCTTTCATATTCGGACAGCATACTGCTAAGTATTTTTTCAACAGCCTTATCCGTTACCGCATCCCCGTGAAAAACGAACGGAATATTTTCTGTGAGTCTGTCTCTCATATGGGGCTGAATATATTTATCGATAAAGTCAGGGCGAAAATAAACGAGAAATCTCGCCGCGCCCTTTCCGTCAGTACAGTGAAGCGTGTCCATAGGTACCCATACCAGGTCCCCTCTCGACACCTTGAAAAAAGCATCTCCGATGAGATATTCCCTCTCCCCCTCCACAACGTAATATATCTGATACGCGTGGTGGTAGTGAATATCCATCTTAGGATTTCTGAGAGGACATTTTTCTATTTTAAAGTCGCCCGTAGGCGCGTATACGACCTCTGACATTACCTGCTCCTTCAAAGAAGTTTAACTCGTTAATTATATTATACAATATTTTAAAAAATATTGCAATACCTATTTTTTGAAAATTGGGCAATATTTTATAACGTTCCGCACAAAATGAGCAATATATTTGAACCATTTTGCAAGAAAATATGGTACAATGTATATGTAATGAAATCTTCATTTTACATGAGGTATATATGAATTTACCGCCGTAAGGTGCTCGCAGTTTTAAGCGAGCAAATATTTAGGATAGACGAGGGAAAGAGCCGAAGCAATATGCAGATATTGCGAGGATTTTTCCCGATGAATATACAAATATTTGCCGTTTAAAACCTTATGTGTTCGGGTCTCTTATGGCTAACTATATACCTGTGGTAAGGAGAAGTTTTGACCTCATACAGACCGATTGGCCTATGATGCTTATTGATTATCTTAAGAGAAGTGAAAAATACTACAAAAAGTAAAATTACGAAAGAGGAAAAATGATAAACGAAAAATTTTCATTAAACGGAATAAATATTCCCAACCGCGTGGTATTTCAGCCTATGGAAGGCTGTGACTGCAACCCCGACGGCTCGCCGAGCGAGCTGACGAGAGAAAAATATTTAAAGGCAGCGGCATCGGGTGCGGGTACCGTTTGGTTTGAGGCAAACGCCGTTTGCCCCGAGGGAAGAACAAACGTCGGACAGATGCGTCTTACCGAGGAAAATATGGACGCGTTCAAGTCGCTTCTTGGCGAGATGAGAGAAATTGCAAAAAAACAGACGGAAATTCGTCAATTCTTCGTGCTCCAGCTTACCCATTCGGGCAGGCAGAGCATCGTACCGATGATTGCCTATCGCAACAGCGTTTACGAGGAAAAGCGTCCCGTTACCGATGAAAACATAGTGTCGGACGAGTATCTTGACACGCTCCCCGAGCTTTACGCCAAGAGCGCGCTTCTCGCAAAGGAAGCGGGCTTTGATGCCGTGGACGTTAAGGCGTGCCACGGATATCTGCTTGCCGAAATGCTTTCCGCTTTCACACGAGAAGGCAGATACGGCGGAAGCTTTGAGAACAGAGCGAGACTTTATTATGGCTGCACAAGAGCAGTTAAGGCGGCGGTAGGCGACAGTCTTGCCGTAGTTGCGAGAGTGGGTCTTTCGGATATGGTCGCAAAGCCAAACGGGTTTGGTACGACCGAGCAAAACGAGCTTGATCTGAGCGAGAGCGATATGCTCGTCGAGGGACTTATCGAGTGCGGAATACAGATGCTCAACGTGACCATAGGCAACCCCTATTACAATCCCCACATCAACCGTCCCTTCAAGCGCGGAGCTTATACTCCGCCCGAAACGCCCGAGACGGGACTTGCGCGTTTCGTTACGGTGCAGAAGCACCTGAAGGAGAAATTCCCTGCTCTTCCCGTTGTGGGTAGTGGACTTTCATATTATCGCAAGGAGTTGATGGACGTATCCGATGCACTTCTTCGCGACGGCGTTTGCGATTTTGTGGGATACGGCCGTATGTCCCTTGCATATCCGCAGTTTTACGTGGATTACTTAAACGGTAAATTTGATTACAAGAAGTGTTGCGTCGCTTGCTCAAAATGCACTGAGCTTATGAGAGCAAAGTGTGTTTCGGGCTGCGCCGTATTCAACGATTATTATAAAAAGCTTTACGAGGAGAATGTAGTATGCAAAAAATAGCATTGGTAACCGGTTCATATCAGGGAATAGGCAACGGTATCGCCGTAGCTCTCGAAAAAGAGGGATATACCGTAATATATTCCGACGTATTTGAAAGCATGGACGTTGAGAATTACTTCAAGTGCGACATATCCAAGGCAGAGGACAGAGCTGCTCTGGCTACATATATTGACGAGGAATTCGGCAGACTTGACCTGCTTGTAAACAACGCGGGTGTTGCCTGCAAGGTTCGTCTTGATATTTTGGAGACAACAGAGGAGAGCTTTGACAGAGTTGTCGGAATCAACACCAAGGGTACGTTCTTTATGTGCCAGACCTTTGCAAATCTTATGATAAAATATCTTGATAAGGGTATGGAGGACTATATTCCCCGTATCGTCAACATAGCCTCAAATTCAAGCTATACGTCAAGTGTATCCCGTGGCGAATACTGCATCTCCAAGGCGGGAGTTTCTATGATAACCACTCTGTTTGCAGACAGGCTGGCGGAGTACGGTATACCCGTTTTTGAGGTAAGACCGGGTATTATAAAGACTCCTATGACCGAGGTCGTGACCGCAAAGTATGACAAGCTCATCGCCGAGGGAATAACCCCCATAAAGCGTTGGGGAACACCCGAGGACGTGGCAAAGTGCGTTATAGCGGCGGCAAGCGGACTGCTTGACTTCGGTACGGGAACGGTGCTTAACGCTGACGGCGGATTCCATATCCGCAGACTGTGAGAAGATATGAAGATATATGATTTTGATGCTGTGGTCATAGGTACGGGCTGCGCGGGATATAACTGCGCGGACTGGCTTTACAACCTCGGATATAAAAACATTGCCATTATGACCGAGCGCAAGAATGCGGGTACGTCAAGAAACACGGGGAGCGATAAGCAGACTTATTATAAGCTTTCCTTGGCGGGCGACGAGGGTGACAGCGTTCTGAATATGGCTAAAACGCTTTTCGATGGCGGGGCTATGGACGGTGACGTTGCGATGTGCGAGGCGGCAAACTCCGTCAGAAGCTTTATGAAGCTTGCAAACTTGGGAGTTGGCTTCCCCACCAACGATTTCGGTGAGTACGTAGGATATAAGACCGACCATGATCCTTATTGCCGCGCTACGTCAATAGGTCCTTATACCTCAAAGAAGATGACCGAGGTGCTTGAAGCCTCGGTGGAGAAAAAGGGCATCACCGTTCTTGACAACACACAAGCAATAAGTATACTTACAGACAACGGCACCGTTACGGGTGTTCTTGCTATCAATAACAGAAAGAAGGACGGAGTGGATTATATAGCCGTCCGCGCGCCGCACGTCGTGCTTGCAACGGGCGGACCTGCGGCTATTTACGCGGATAACGTATATCCGCTTTCCCATACGGGTAATTCCTCGCTTGCACTTGAAGCGGGCGCGGCTTTCTCCAATCTTTCGGAGTGGCAGTACGGACTTGCGTCAACCGATTTCCGTTGGAACGTTTCGGGAACGTATCAGCAGGTATTGCCGAGGTATATCTCTATTGACAAGGACGGAGTGGAGAGAGAGTTTTTGAAGGACTATTTCAAGACTCCTACGGAAATGCTGAAAAACATATTCCTCAAAGGCTATGAGTGGCCCTTTGACGTCCGCAAGATACACGGCTCGTCATATATAGATCTGCTTGTATACAGAGAAAGCGCGATACTCGGCAGAGACGTTTATATGGACTTTACGCGCGAGCCTTGGGGACTTGAAAAAGGATTTGACATTCTTGACGAAGTGTCGTATAATTATCTTAAGAACTCCGACGCGCTTATCGGGTTGCCTATCGAAAGACTTCGCAAGATGAACCAAAGAGCAATATCTCTGTATCTTGACCACGGAATTGACATAACAAAAGAGCCGCTTCGCGTGGCGGTGTGCGCCCAGCACAACAACGGCGGAGTTCGTATAGACGCAAATTGGCAGACGAATATCGGAGGACTTTACGCGGTTGGTGAGGCGGCGGGAAGCCTTGGTATCTTCCGTCCGGGCGGAAGCGCGCTCAACTCCTGTCAGGTCGGCAGTATGAGAGCGGCGGAGCATATAGTTTACCATAGCAAAAACACGGTGTCAGCAAATTTCGATACAATCGTAAGCGTTGCTGTTGAAAAGGCAGATGCGCTCATAGAAAGAACGAAATCCGAAAGCTCAACGCTAAAGGCTATGCGCAGTCGTTACGGCAAGCGTATGAGCCGAGATTTTGCTTTTCTTCGTGACATAAGCGTTATGAGTCGCTCGGTTGCGGAAATATGCCTTGACGTTGAGAGCTTTGAGGCGGATAACACGTGGAAGGAATATTCCGAGATACCCGCACTTTTCAAGAACCTGGATATAATCCGTATGCAAGAGGCTGTCGGAACGGCAATTCTTTATACCGCAAAGGAGTTTGGTTCACGCGGTTCGGGATTTGTGCTTGACGGAACGGATTTTCTTGAAAGACAGCCCGTAGAAGAAAACGCAAGCGGAAGATCGAAGATCGTGACCGTCCGAAAAGACGGAGAGATTTCGGTCGTCTGCGTTCCCGTAAGACCTTTGCCCGACAGAGACTTGTGGTTTGAGAGAGTTTGGAACAAATATAACGAAACGAGAGGATAAGCATATGAAGCTTCAATATCTTGGAACTGCTGCGGCAGAGGGAGTACCGAGTCTTTTCTGTCGATGCGAAACCTGCAAAAAGGCGCGTGAGCGAGGCGGCAGAGAAATACGCACGCGCTCTCAGGCTATAGTCAATGACTGTCTGCTCATAGATTTTCCCAGTGACTCGTTCGCTCACTGTGCTCAGTATGGGATAGATCTGAGCAAGGTCAACAGCTGCTTAATAACGCACGTTCACGGCGACCACACGTTTCCTTGGGAGCTTCACCATTTGAGAAAGGGGAACTCCGTTCTCCCCGAGGATTACGAGGGTTTTCATCTTTATGGCAGCGAGGATATTTTGGAACGCTTTGACGCTCCGTTTAAAAGCGTAAACAACAGATTGAAAATCCACACCTCTCTTCCCTTCTCTCCTTTCGAGCTTTGCGGCTTGAAAATAACCCCGCTTGCGGCAGCTCACGGCACGAGAAATCCGTACATCTATATGATAGAGGACGGGAGATCCGCTCTTCTTTATGCCCACGATACGGAGAACTTCCCCGAACAAACGTGGGAATACCTGAGATCGAGCGGCGTTAAATTGAACTTGGTATCGCTCGACTGCACGGGCGGCGCGGCGGAGCATATAGAAAAATATTCGCATATGTATCTTGGCGAGAACAAAAAGTGCCGTGAAAGGCTTATTGAGCAAGGGAACGCCGACGGTAGCACCGTTTTTGTGCTTAACCATTTTTCGCATAACGGTTTATCCGTAAATTACAAAGAATTCAGCGAGATAGCAGAGCCTCTTGGCTTTGAGGTCTCTTATGACGGAAGGATACTGACATGTTAAATTCTCCTTATAAAAAACCGTACGTAACACCGCCCGCAATACATCCACGTCTTATGGTGTGCGCGGAGGATGTCAAAAGAGTAAGACGTAATCTTTCTCTGCCTGAGTGCAGTATGTCGGTTGAGCTATGGAAAGAGCTTTGCGACAAAAAAATACTTTGCGTGGGTGCAACGCCTGACTTTGGCACTTACGACCTGTCGGAATATCTTGCGGTTGAAGCAAAGGCTCTCAAGGCTCTGCTTTCACAAGACAAAAACGACGCCAGAAACGCCATTGACGACGCTGTTTTTCTTCTTGAGAACTCCGAGTTCGACAAGGGCATTATGAAGGCTCGTTGGAGCGGGCATCTTATTTTCGTCAGCTCCTTGGTTTACGATTGGTGCTATGCGTATCTGTCCGAGAGCGAAAAGGAATTTATCATATCCAAATGCGAGCAAATGGCGGAAAAGTATTTTGAAATGGGATATCCTCCCGCTAAACAATCGGCTATAAGCGGTCATGGAAGTGAGGCACAACTACTTCGCGACCTACTTTCATTTGCCATTGCTGTTTACGACGAACGCCCCGATATTTACGATTTTTGCGCGGGAAGAATTATAGATGAGTACGTTCCTGCTTACGACTTTATGTTTGCGGGCGGATTTCACCACCAAGGTCCGACTTACGGCTCGTACAGATACACCTGCCTTTTATGGTCGGCACTTCTGTTCTACTCGATGAGCGGCAAGAAGATATTTACAAGTAAGCTCGACGAGCTTGCCGAGAGCTTTATTTACCTTACGAGAGACGACGGACAGGCAGTACGATTGGGAGATGATACCTATGAGTATAAAGCGTCGTATCTACGTAACGCCCCATTTACAGTGCCCATGTTTTTTGCGGCGGCGTATACGGGCAAGGAACGGTATTACAAAGAGTTTGAAAAAGGACTTGATAAAGAATATCTGTTGCCCTCGAAATGCGGGATTGATTACTACGAGGACGGCTCTTTCGGAGAAGGATTGTTCTCGCCTGTGGCACAGCTTTTGTGGTACGACTTAACGGAAAAGACGCCTACCGATGGGATTGCGCCTTACCGCTATTTTGGCTATCCCAACGGAATTACCATGTGGAACGACGGAGAGCGTGTTGTCCTTATGAAGATGGGTGAGCTTTGGGGCTCTAATCACGACCATCTTGATACGGGCTGCTTCCAGATATATTGTGGCGGCGCGCTTGCATCCGATTCGGGCGTGTACGACAGTTATCATACTCCGCACAGAAGAAATTACACAGTACATACCTCGGCGCATAACTGTCTGACAGTCTTTGATCCCGAAAAGCCTCTTTACGGCGAATGGTCAGACGGAATAGCGTACGACGGCGGAACAAGACGTCCCAACAACGGAAGGGAAACTGGAAATCTTGATCTGTGGAAGGAAATCTACAGAATGTCGCGTGTGATTTCCCACACGGAGAACGAGGAGCTTTGCGAGATAGTTGGAGATATGACCGAGGCATATTCGCACACCTGCGATAAGGCAATAAGAGAAATGCGCTGGGAGCCAAATCGTGGCAATCACGGTATACTTACTGTACACGATACGGTCGAGAGCAAATCCGAGAATTTTGTCAAAGCTTTTCATATCCACTGTCAGACAGAACCCCGTATTGCAGACGGATGTGTAATAATAGATAACGAAAAATACGAGCTTGTCTGCAAGGTCATCTCTCCCGAGGGTGCTAAGATCGAGCTTATCGGCGGAGAAGGTCGTCAATTCGAGATCGACGGCGTAAACTACGTTCCCAATATTATAGAAAACACCGAGGCGGGCTGGGGACAGATAGTTATAACCGACGTACGCTCCGCTAAAAAAACGGAATTTTTAATCGAAATGGAAATAGTTAAAAAGGAGTTATTATGAAAAAGCTTACGAAAATACTTGTTATGCTTCTTGTATCATGCCAGATAGCTTTATGCTTCACCGCCTGCAAAAAGGAAGAGCAAACCCAACCCGACGTGACGGAGGAAAAGACGTTTGATCTGACGCGCGAGCTTTTACCCGAATATAAAATAGTAGTTCCAAACAAGCAAAAAAGCGATATGAGCTCTGCCGCAAACACACTTCAGGGCGCTATTGAAAAGCTTACGGGCGCAAAGCCTGAGATCAAGGTCGATACCGTTATCGAAGGCTCTGACACGCAGTGCGAGACGGAATACGAGATTTTGCTCGGATATGCTGACAGAGATGCGGCTTACGACGCTCACGCCGAGGTCAAGGAAAACGACACGGGTTACGCCTTGGTTGACAAAAAGATAGTAATTTTCGGCTATTCAAGCGCGACAGCCGTTAAATCTGTATCGCAGTTCAAGCTTGATATTCTTGACAATGCTCCCGAGAGTGGAGTTATGATGAAGTCGGGGGAGAAAAAAATAAATCTCCTTACCGCATCAAAATACGATACGCTTACGGTAAACGGTGTGGATATAACAAAATATAAGCTTGTATACCCCCAGTCAAGTGTCAAGGGAGAGAATAAGATCGCAACCTATTTGCAGGAGTATATAAGATACGAAACGGGATATGTCGTTCGCTGTGTAAGTGACGCAACGGAGGCTTACGAATACGAAATACAGATAGGCGATACGGCGAGAGTTACCGACGGTATGCGCTCCGCAAGGACTGAGGCGGGCTTTTCGAACGGCAAAGCGTATATCGGAAAGACCGAAAACGGCTTGTGGCTCTCGGGCAACGGAGGCTCAATTATGTATAACGCTCTTACAAAGCTCATAGGACTTATGGCAGAGAGCGAAAAAACGCTCAAAATAGACCTTTCCGAGGACGTTTGCGAGGCGGCAAAGGAGCTTGAAATATCCGTTATGACCTATAACGTTTATTTCGATTTGAGCGACGACGTCAGAGACCCCGACGGCGTTATGACGTCTATAAACACGAAGGATCCCGACATATTCGGACTTAACGAGGCAGGCGCGGATTGGATCGACCTCGTAAACGCAAACGCTGAAATAAAAAGTGAGTATTCTTGCGTAAAGGGTAAGCCCGCGGACAATGAGGTCGGAGCATCCTACAATCCCATATTTTACAAAAAGGATAAATTCGAGGTCCTGTCGTCAGGCACTAAATGGCTGTCCGCAACGCCTGACAGCACGTCAAAATTCCCCGACGCAAAGCATTATAAGATACTCACCTACGCCATTTTCAAGGATAAGGCAACCAAGACCGAGTTTATGTATATAAACGTCCACCTTGACGGAAGCAACGACGAGGAAGCTCACGCATCATTGATGGATGTAAGAAAAAAGCAGGCAGCGGTGCTAAAGGATTTCGCCGCGAAATACAATTTCCTGCCAATCATTATAGGCGGAGACTTTAACGAGAAGCCGACCAACGCGCTCATAACGGGAATTTCATCAGGCACGAGAATCGTATACGGCGGAAACGTAGCGAGCGAAAAGACGGAATTACCTACCGTTGTAAACGGCGAGTTTACGGCTTTGGTAGGAAATACGATAGATTATATTTTCGTTACATCCGACAGCGTATCAGTAGAAAAATACGAGACGTGGGATAACAAGACAGACGGCAAATATCCGTCCGACCATATCCCCGTATACGCCGAGCTTACCGTAAAATATTAATTTTGAGGTAAAAAATGATTGCTGCAAGATTGAATATGAGATTTCCGGGGGAACGCGTCAAAGCTATGACGCTAAGCTACGACGATCAAAGTGATCAGGATATAAGGCTCATTGAGATACTCAACAGAAACAAAATGAAGGCGACCTTCAATATAAGCACGGGACTTTTCTCCCCTGAGGGGAAGCAATTCCCCTCGGGGCAGGTGTGCCGCCGTATGACGCGCAATGACGCGATAAAGCTTTACAAGGACAGCGGACACGAGGTGGCTGTCCACGGATATTCTCACTCGTTCCTTACACAGATGCCCGCATCGTCGGTAACACGCGAGGTGTTTGCCGACAGAATAAATCTCGAGACAGACTATGAAACCGACGTACGCGGTATGGCTTATCCCTTTGGAGACAGCTCGTACAGCGAGGAGGTTGCAAACGCTCTTAGGGCGTGCGGAATAGTTTATTCCAGAATGACGTCCTCCACAAACAAATTCCGCCTGCCGAGCGATTGGCTCAAATGGTATCCTACCTGTAAGCATACGGACGAAAGGCTTATGGAGCTTGCCAAAAAATTTATAGCTGACAACACCAACAAGGAGCCCCGACTTTTTTATCTATGGGGGCACAGCTTTGAATTTGAGGCGGACAACAATTGGGACGTTATAGAGGATTTCTGCGAATACGTAGGCAACAGAGAGGACGTATGGTACGCCACGAATATAGAAATTTACGAATACGTAAAGGCGTACGAGCGTCTTGTATGGACGGCTGATATGACGGCGGTATATAACCCGTCGGCGATCCCCGTATCCTTCCAATATCATACGATAACGGGTGACGGCGAGGAAAAGAAGACATACACCGTAGGTGCGGGTGAAAGACTTACGGTATTATAAAATCAACGGACACACCGATCGGTAATAAGCCGAGAGGTGTGTCCGTTAGTTGCTGTTTTTCAAAAGCCAAGAATACCAAAGCTGCCCCGGCGTCTTGACAAATGTATTCGGACGTGATATAATTAGTCTACTTAATATTTTATATTTGGAGGAAGATATGAAAAGATTTTTGACACTTGTAATTGCCTTTTTACTGTGCTTCAGCGCATCTGCCTTTTTACTTGCGTGCGACGAGAACGCGGTAAAAAACGATGCCCCAGCTACCGAGGAATCGGATACGGAGGACACCGAGCAGCAGAGCCTTGACTCGGATATCGGACTTAGCAAAATGGATAATTATACGCTCACCAATGAGGGACTGATGTCCGTAACAAAGAATGGGGTCGATGAGGGCAAAACCAATATGAAGCAGGTTCTCAAAATAGCCGACGGCAAAGCGGAGATCACTCTGTTTGCTGAAAACGGGAACGGTGAAATGCAGCAGGCTGGGGAAAGTATGGTCCTTGAGGGCGAAATGGCAACATCTCAAATAGAGCAGAACAATAAGCTGCTTGAAACGATTCTTGCAAAATACGATAAATTCGTTTACGATGCTGAAACGGAAAGCTACGCCATAACGGAAACGATAACTATTGATGAGGTCGTGGACGGAGTCGAGCATGATATCGATTCAGGCAATCTTGTACCCATTAAGATCCCTGCGAAGATAACTATTAAGAACGCTAAGGTAACGTTGACAGAGGACGGAAAGCTTTTAAAGCTCGTATGCAATTATACTCAGGAAATGACTAAGGACGGCGAAGTAATCGTCACCTCGGGTATTAACACGTGGACGGTCACCGATTACGGTACGACGGCTATAGGTTAATAAAAACAGTAAAAATATCGGACACATCACAAGGGAAAATCCCAAAATGGTGTGTCCGATTTTTTATTATTTATTTTATTCCTTGATTTTAATTCATTTTATAAATGCTCACGTCACCGTCAATCAACGACACGCAGCCGGTTTGAACATAGTCTCCGAGCTTTTGGGTAACGGTGCTGTGATATAAACCGTTATCGTATTCGTTAAGGATCGGAGGCATCTCACCAAATAGAGTACGGTAGATCATATGAGCTCCCACATAGCCAGCAAGCGGCAGACTGTGATCATAGTAGTCGTCCACGCAAAGATCCCAACGGTCAACACCGTTTGATATGAGCGTGTCAAGCTCTCCCTTCCAATTCAGATAATGCGCATAGGAATAGGAGTTCGCAGCATTTGCTCCGTTACTCTCGTTGTGCGCTGGAAAAATAACTATCGGGGTATTCGAAGCTTTACACAAGTCAACAAAGCGCTCAAAGGCAATTACATCGCCCGAGCCATAGAATCCGCACATAAATACCGCCGCATACGAGCCATTTCTCATTGGTTCCTCGTATTCGCTCCAATTTTGCGAAACTGTAGCCATTCCCTGCGAGTCCCAGATGACGTCGTATCTGTTCTTGCTACTTGCCTCGCACATACTTTCAAATATCGCGCCGACACGAGAAGAACCGACAAAGCTGTTACCAAGTATCAATATCGGCTTTTCTCCCGGACGCGCGGAAAGATTAATAGTTCCAAGTCCCGAATCCGTTCTTGACTTTTTTATGGAGCTTGAGAATCTTGCCTTTTTCAAAGCTAACTCGTCAAGATCCTCGTATTTGACGTCAAGAGTGATCGAGCGATTATTTTCACCCATTTTACAGTCATAGACTATCCTATGTGTAAATGTATTTCCGTTGGAGATAATACTCCATTCATAAGCAACTCCCTCGGATGAATTTTTCTCATGATAACAGACGGTTTCAGTAGGCATATTAATCGTTCTGCCAAGCTTAATAGAGCCTATCTTTTCGCCGTCGCGAGAAAGGCTGTAGCCAACGTCATCCGCATCTATCGTCCATTCCACAGGCAACGACAAGGAAAGAACGTAATTATCTTTATCATCAAATGAAAAATATCTGAATTTTGTACCCTTTGAGGTCTTACATTCTATGTCTTCATAACCCGAAACCTTTGCGTTTGCCTTTGACGTTCCCGACTCAGCTTCGAAGCTTTCATAATCGCTCTTGCAAGACGACAACGAAAAAGCGAAACTCAAGACAAGAACCAAACAGATAATACGATTGAGATTTTTCACCCTAAGCCCCCCTTAACATTACCATATGTATTA
>JAZOON010000189.1:0-9016 GCA_045655045.1 Eubacteriales bacterium
GAGCTTACCTCTATGGAAAATGAGATAGAGGGCGTCGTTAATTACAATATTGCGGCAAAAAAGAGAGGGGACAGTATAACCTTCCTTCGCAAGATAGTCAGAGGCTCGACTGACGACAGCTACGGTATTGAGGTAGCAAAGCTTGCGGGCATACCTAACGAGGTAATAAAGAGGGCAAAGGAAGTTCTTGCTTCAGTTGAACGCACGGCAAGGGCTATCAGCACATCGGAAGAATACGTAGAGGAAAAGGATGACGCTCTTATAAGCATCGACGATTGCATTAACGATCAGGTGGTTGAGGAGCTTCGCGCTGTCGATATAAACACTCTGTCACCTTATGAGGCTATGAGCTTTTTGTTTGATCTTAAAAAGAGACTTAAATAATTTTTGAAAGGGGGAGATAATATGGGAAAGATAAACGTGCTGTCGTTTGCAGTTGCCAATCTTATTGCGGCGGGAGAGGTCGTTGACAGACCTTCGTCCGTTATAAAGGAGCTGCTTGAAAACGCTATTGACTCGGGAGCTGACAAAATAACCGTGGAAATACAAAACGGCGGCGTTACCTATATGAGAGTAACGGATAACGGCTGCGGAATTACACCAGAGGATCTCCCCGTGGCTATCCGCAGACACGCGACGAGCAAAATAAGAAACGCCGAGGACCTTGACTCGATCCTGACGCTCGGCTTCAGAGGAGAGGCTCTTGCAGCAATAGCGTCGGTTTCCGATATGAGAATTATCTCAAAAACAGCAGACGCGCAGGTGGGTTCTATAATGACCGCCCAAGCGGGAAATATTATGGGGGTTACCGAAAGACCTGCGGCTGACGGCACGACGGTGATCGTTGAAAATTTATTTGCAAACGTACCCGCAAGAAGAAAGTTCTTGAAAAAGGATGTAACGGAATCGTTGGCTGTGAGCGCTATGGTTGAAAAAATTGCGCTGTCAAGACCTGATATTGCGTTTAAGCTTATAATTGACGGCAATACTAAAATAGATACCGTGGGAGACGGTCAGCTTAAAACGGCAATATACTCGGTGTTCGGAAGAGATTTTGCGTCAAGGCTTCTCGAAGCAAATATCGAAATTGAAGGCGTAAGGGTTCGAGGCTACGTGGGTAGGCCCGATAACGTAAGAGCCAACAGAAATTATCAGAATTTCTTTATAAACGGCAGATACGTAAAGACAAAGACCGCACTTGCGGCTATAGAGCAGGCGTATACTTCTTACATAGCGTCCGATAAATATCCGTGCTGTGTGCTGTTCATAGACATTAATCCGAGTACGGTTGACGTAAACGTTCATCCCGCAAAGCTTGAGGTCAAATTTTCAAATGAGAAGCCCGTGTTTGAAGCCATATTTTACGCTGCGCGAAATGCGCTTGAAAAGGATACGGCTCGCCCCGAGGTAAAGCTGACCTCACCGATAAAGTCGGCAGTACCCAAGGAGCTTGGTCGTGTGTCCGACAGAACGGTACCGATCGAGGATAAAAAGCAGGAGTCACTGCAAAAAAGGCAGATAGAAACTGAGCTTTACGTCGCGGCAAGCTCTCAAACGTCTAAATTCGTGCATATAACCGCAGAGCAATATCTTGACCAATATCTTAAATCGCAAAAATCAGAAAAGTTGGTAAAGGACACTCCCGTCGCTGACGTTGAGAAAAAAGAAACGGTTGCCCCCGTTATACAACAGCCCAAAGAGGTCGAATACGAGAAAGAGCAGACCGTCAGCGAGCAAGCTACCGTGAAAGATAGCACGCCGATAGTTGAGCCGACGGTAAAGAAGCTCTATTACCGAATAATCGGAGAGGCGTTTAATTCTTACGTGCTTGTCGAACGAGAGGACAGACTTTTACTGATAGATAAGCACGCGGCGCACGAGCGTATAATTTTTGAGCAGCTTAAGGCGCAAATGAGGAACGATAAGACAAGAGCTTCACAGCTTTTAATGCTGCCGATAGAGGTTATGATGACGTCGGATGAAATACAAACGATCAGTCAATACCGCGACGAGATAGAGGCGCTTGGATTTGAGTTCGGCATTGGTAAATATACGCTTAACGTCACGGCAATCCCCGCGGGAATAGAGGCTGATGCAGTGGCAGATATGCTCACGGTAATGGCTGAGAGAATAAAAAACAATACGGGATCGGCAAAGCTTACGCGTGACCTTATTTTTGAAAAGGCGCTTTATCAGGCTTCCTGTAAGGCGGCGATCAAGGCGGGTAGAGAATATCCCAAGGAATACGTAGAATGGTTGGTAGAAAAGCTTATGGAGCTACCCGACGTCACGGTTTGTCCTCACGGACGCCCCGTTGCGATGGAGCTTACAAAGAAAAATCTTGATTATCAATTCGAAAGATCATAAATCACAGGAAAGAGAAAGACTATGTTTGAAATTATAACTACAGACGGCCGCGCAAGACGCGGAGTACTTCATACCGTACACGGAGATATTCAGACCCCCGTGTTTATGAACGTAGGCACGTGCGCGGCGATTAAAGGCGGCGTGTCCTCAAGAGAGCTTATAGACCTTGACTGTCAGGTGGAGCTTTCAAATACCTACCATCTGCATATACGTCCGGGTGATAAGCTTATTTATGAAATGGGCGGACTGCATAAGTTTATGAATTGGGAAAGACCGATACTTACCGACAGTGGCGGATTTCAAGTATTTTCTTTGTCATCCTTGCGTAAAATAACGGAAGAGGGAGTGCGATTTGCATCTCACGTTGACGGCAAGAGAATATTTATGGGACCCGAGGAGAGTATGCAGATACAGTCAAACCTTGCGTCAACGATAGCTATGGCGTTTGACGAATGTATCGAAAATCCCGCACCGTACGATTACGTAAAGCAGTCATGCGACAGGACCGTCAGATGGCTCGTAAGGTGTAAGACCGAGCTTGACAGACTCAATTCGCTGCCCGAGACGATCAATAAAAATCAGCTTTTGTTCGGTATAAATCAAGGCGGAACTTACGAGGATCTTCGAATTGAGCATATGCAAAGGATCGCTGAGCTTGACCTTGCGGGATACGCGATAGGCGGACTTGCGGTCGGCGAAGCGACGGAGGATATGTATAGAATTATCGACGCGGTTGAGCCACATATGCCCGTGAATAAGCCGAGATATCTTATGGGTGTCGGAACTCCTTGCAATATTCTTGAGGCGGTCCATATGGGAGTTGATTTCTTTGATTGTGTAATGCCCAGCAGAAACGCAAGACACGGAAATTTATTCACGTGGCACGGTAAGATGAATCTTCTTAATGAAAAGTACGCAAAGGATCCCCGTCCGTTTGACGAGAGCTGCGGTTGTCCCGCGTGCAGATACTACAGCCGCTCTTACGTGCGACACCTTATAAAGGCAAAGGAGTCTCTCGGTATGAGACTTGCCGTTGCGCACAATCTTTATTTCTATAACAACCTTACGAGAAAGATAAGAGAAGCGCTTGAGGGCGGATACTTTGAAAGCTTCTATCAAAAATACAGAAATATTCTTGGCGAGAGGAGTCAGGATTAATGATAAAACAGCAGATACTTGAAGAGGTCTTGTCCGTGGCAATGTCAACGGGCGGAGACTTCGCGGAGGTCTATGCTCAAAATACTAAAAATAATGCCATACAAATGGTGGATGGCAAGATAGACAGAGTGTCGGACAATACGTACTCGGGCGTTGGTGTTCGCGTGTTTCTTGGAGATAAAACGGTATACGCCACGACCACGGATCTTACGAGAAACGGACTTCTTGCCTGTGCGGCAAATGCGGCGCAGATAATGGGAGAGGTCAAAAAAAGCGTAAGCGTGTCTCTTACCGCAACACCCGTTGTTGATATGCATCCCGTAAGAATAAACCCCATTACCGCGGATATGAAGAGAAGAACGGATATACTCAAAACGGCTTGCTTTGCCGCAAAAGAGTATAGCGACAAAATATCCCAGGTTCAGGGAACTCTTCTCGGTGTTGACCATTCCATACTCGTTGCAAACAGCGAGGGACTTCTGAAGGAGGACAGACACGTAAGAACGCGTATCATCGTTAATTCCACGGCTTCGGATAACGGAGAAAATCAGTCGGGAAGCTGTGCCCCCGGGCGCGGTATGGGACTTGAGCTTTTCGATTCGTTTGATCCAAAGGCTGTCGGAATTGAGGCTTCAAGACAGGCAACGGTAAACCTTAGTGCGGGCTACTGTCCTGCGGGGCAAATGACGGTGGCTATAGAAAACGGTTTTGGCGGAGTTATATTCCACGAGGCTTGCGGTCACTCGCTTGAAGCAACTCAGGTGGCTGTCGGAATGTCGGAGATGTGCGGGAAGCTTGGTCAGAAGATAGCTAATGAAAAGGTAACGGCAATAGACGACGGAACTATCGCGGGCGCTTGGGGCTCGGTCAATATTGACGACGAGGGAAATCCCACGCAGAGAAACGTTCTTATTGAAAACGGAATACTCAAAAGCTATATGGTTGACCGTCTCGGATCAAGAAGAATGGGTATGCCGATGACGGGAAACAGCCGAAGACAAGGATATTCTTATGAACCAACGTCCAGAATGACGAATACCTTTATTGATAACGGACCTGATAAAAACGAGGATATTATCGCGTCTATAGAATACGGTCTTTACGCCAAGGAAATGGGCGGCGGTTCGGTAAATCCGCTTACGGGCGCGTTTAACTTTGCTGTAAGAGAAGGGTATATTATAAGAAACGGCAAAATATGCGAGCCTGTAAGAGGCGCGTCGCTTATCGGAACGGGTTCGCGTATACTTCAGGATATCGATATGGTCGGACAAAATCTCGCCACGGGGCAGGGAATGTGCGGCTCGTCGAGCGGAAACGTTCCTACGGACGTAGGTCAGCCGCTTATACGTGTAAAAAAGATTACCGTCGGAGGTCGATAATATGAATTTTGAGATAGCAAAAGGTATTCTTGAGAGCGAGGCTGAACGCCAAGGTCTTAAAGAATATGAAATATATTATACTGCTTCCGAGGGTTTGAACGCCGAAACGCTCAAGGACGAAATTTCTTCTTTTTCAAGCGGCAACGAGGCGGGAATAAGCTTCAGATGTATAGCGCACGGACACGTTGGAAGCGCGGCTACGGAGCTTTTTGACGAGGATGAATTAAAAGCGCTCGTCGCTCGCGCGGCGGCAAACGCATCTGTTATAGAAAACGACGAGCCCGCAATCATATTCGAGGGCTCTGAGGAGTACGCGCAAAAAAATTCTACAGTCCTCGATATGCCGAGTGTGGCGGACGTAAAAAAACTTGCTCTTGATTTGCAGAAAAAAACGTATGAAACCAACGAGCTTGTTACCGACGGTACTCAGGCGGGAGTGTTTGCAAATATAAGCTCTTATGAGCTTGTAAATTCAAAGGGTCTCAGACTGTCGAACAAGATAGGCTTTTCGGGCGCGTTCGTTCAGGCAGTTGTCAACAAGGACGGAGAAGCGTCAGACGGATTTGATTATACGGTCGGACTTGATAAGGCAGGGGAGCTTCCCGTGCGAGCCGTTGAGGAGTCGATGTCAAAGCTTGGCGCGAAAACCGTGGAATCGGGTAAATATCCCATAATAATTGACGGAAAACAAATGCGTGCGCTACTTTCGACCTTCTGCTCGGTCTTTTCGGGAAAAAAGGCAATCCAGGGACTTTCCTTGCTTGCGGGTAAGGAGGGCGAAATTGTTGCGTCGGATAGCGTGACGGTTATTGACGATCCTCAATACGGAACTTCCCCCGTTCAGACGACGTTTGACGGCGAGGGTGTTGCAACCTATAAAAAGAACGTCATAGAAAACGGAGTCCTTAAAACCTTGCTTTACGACCTTGCAACAGCTCAAAGAGCAGGCGTTAAGACAACGGCAAACGGTCAAAGAGGAAGCTACGCGCAACAGGTTTCAATAGAGCCGTTCTGCTTTTATATCAAGGAGGGCGATCTTACCGAGGACGAGTTGAGGGAAAAAATGGGTGACGGACTTTACGTTACCGAGCTTAAAGGCTTGCACGCGGGAGCAAATGCCATTACGGGAGATTTTTCTATTGAGAGCGCAGGCTTTCTCGTTAAGGACGGACGTCTTGTGGGCGCTGTAAAGGGATTTACCGTTGCGGGAAATTTCTTTGAGCTGCTGAAAAATATCGTTGCGGTCGCCGATACGGTCAAATTCGGTATGCCGTCAGGCTTTACGACCTTTGGCTCGCCTGACGTACTGATAGCTCCCATGAGCGTTGCGGGAGAATAATATAAGAGGTGTTTTTATGATATGTAATTCAATACTTGATGCTTTGGGAAATACCCCGATCATCAGGCTTAACCATTTGTGCGAGGAAGACTCTGCCGAGGTCCTCGTAAAATTCGAGGGTCTTAACGTAGGCGGTTCGATAAAAACTCGTACGGCGTATAATATGATAGTTGACGCCGAGCAAAAGGGACTTATAAACAAGGATACCGTTATCGTTGAGCCTACGAGCGGAAATCAGGGTATAGGACTCGCTCTTGTAGGCGCGGTCAGAGGCTATAAGACGGTGATAATAATGCCCGATTCTGTAAGCGAGGAAAGACGAAAGCTTGTAAATCATTACGGCGCAGAGGTAATACTGATTCACGATTCGGGAAATATCGGCGCGTGTATTGAGGAATGTATGCAAACCGCTCTTCGTATGCAAAGAGAGGACAAAAACGTTTTCGTTCCCCAGCAGTTTGAAAATCCCGCAAATCCCGCAATACAAAGACAACAGACTGCCGTTGAGATACTCGAGCAGGTTGGAAAGCCAATACACGGATTTTGCTCGGGAATAGGCACGGGCGGAACTATAACGGGTATCGGCGAGGTACTTAAAGAGGCGAACCCCGATATTGAGATATGGGCGGTAGAGCCTGAGCACGCCGCGATACTTTCGGGTGGCTCGATAGGAACGCATCTACAAATGGGAATAGGAGACGGACTCATTCCCGAAATACTTAACGTAAATATTTATAACGACATATGTATAGTCAAGGACGAGGAAGCAATACGCACGTCCAAGGAGCTTGCCTCCAAGGAAGGAATAATGTGCGGAATATCGAGCGGCACTAACGTAGCGGCAGCTCTTCGCCTTGCCAAAAAGCTCGGAAAGGGCAAAACCGTCGTGACAGTTCTTCCCGATACGGCTGAAAGATATTTTTCAACGCCGTTATTTGAATAAAAAGCAAATGTAACCGTAGGTTGACAATATGTAAACCTACGGTTGTTGACATTTTTTGCCTCGTATGTTATACTTTTTTTACAAAAAATATGGAGGTGCAATTCTATGATATTTGCAGAAAAATTAGTCGTTTTAAGAAAAAAAGAAGGATTTTCCCAAGAAGAGCTTGCTGACAAGCTTGACGTTACAAGACAGGCAGTTTATAAATGGGAGACAGGACAATCTAAGCCGGATATTGAAAAACTTATGATTTTATCAAAATTGTTCGATGTTTCCATTGATAATTTACTTAATGATAAGGAAGATATTTCATATAAATCAAGCGAAACTAAAAAAATTCAGTTTGGTGAGGTTTTTGTTTCGGATAAGTCTATGGAAGATATTGACGTAGAGGGCGATAATACGAAAAAGCTTCCTGATGAGGCAAAAAAGATAAAAACGAGAAAATGGGCAAAGAGATTAACTTACGTAGGAACCTTTGTTTTACTTTTTTCCAGTGTTTTTATAGCGATAGAAAATATAAATCTTGCGGCAACCGTTTTTGTTTTTGGAATACTTTGCTTTATATCCTTTATACTTATAAAAATATTTCTCTACAAAGACGTTAAATACAGTAGCGCATATATTGATCAGAAAATGCAAGCCGAGGAGAAAAAACTCGAAAATTTGGGATATACGCACATGAGATTACAGCACGATCTCGCTGCGTGGTTTTTCTACGACAATGAAAAGAACTGTTTCGGATTTTACTTTGACGGTAAGGAGCAGTTTATTTGTCCTATTCAAAATTACATAAATTTAAGTTATATGGCATATGGCGACGGAGTCGTACAAAAAAATAAATTGGGGGCATCTTTGATATTCGGTGCAGTAAAAGGTGTTGGAATTCATTCAACGCCAACGTACTCAAGCAGTTCGGGCAGACTTTTCTCCTTTTCACTGACCTATTTTGATGAAAACGGACAAGATAAGGTATACGAATATTCGTTAAAGGCTACCAGACTTTATGCAGTTGATAAATATCCCGATGCATGTGATGTTTTGTTTGAGGGATTGGCAAAAGCTGCAATCAATTCTTGCGAAAAAATAAAAACCAAGCTTGATTTGGAAAAGAACAAATTAATATAAAACAAGACTCCGCGTCACAGACGCGGAGTCTTGTTTTATAGATTATCTATATATCTGCACGCGGCAAGTGCGGCAACCGCGCCGTCAGCCGTGGCTGTTGTTACCTGACGAATTGATTTCGTGCGACAGTCGCCCGCTACGAAAATTCCGTCCGTTCCCGTAAGACAAGACTCGTCAGCAACGATATATCCCCACTCGTTAAGAGTGGTAACGTCCTTAAACGCCTGGTTTTCGGGCGCGTGTCCGATTGCGATGAAAAGTCCATCAAGTGAAAGGGAAGTATGCTCGTCCGTTTTTGTGTTATGCAGCTTAACTCCCTTAAGGTGAGCACCGTCAGCCTCAAAGCCTTCGACTACGGTATCGAATATCATAGCGACGTTGGATCTTTCTTCAAGCGCGCGAACCATTTTCGCTTCACCCGTCAGCATGGAAAGATTTTGGATTATCACGACCTCGGACGAGGTCTCCGCAAGCATCATAGCTTCAACGAGCGCGGAATTTCCGCCGCCTACAACGCCAACCTTTTTGCCAGCGAAAAACGCGCCGTCGCAAACCGCGCAGAAGGATATTCCTTCTCCGATAAGAGCTTCTTCGCCCTCAACGCCAAGGTGTCTGTGCTTCGCACCCGTTGCTATTATAACGGCTTTTCCCTCAAATTCTCCAATGTCGGTCAGTACCGTCTTTGACTGAGCGTTATCCTTG
>JAZOON010000190.1:0-5892 GCA_045655045.1 Eubacteriales bacterium
CACAGTATGCTCGTTTGCGCGAAAAACAAGTTTGAGATACTCGATAAAATACGCGAAATACGCCTTGGCGACGACAATATACCGATAACCGTTTCTATGGGTGTCACCACACTTGGAAACGACCTCGCGGCGCGCGAGCACGAGGCACTCATTTGTCTTGAAATGGCGCTTCAGCGCGGCGGCGACCAGGTCGTTATGAAAAACGAGGTCAACACCTTCTTCTTCGGCGGACGCACCAAGAGCCAGCAGAAGCGCTCGGGCGGTCAGTCAAGAGTTATAGCGTCAAAGCTTTGCGCTATGATAAGCGCGTCAACCAACGTCGTAATTATGGGACACAGCAATCCCGACTTTGACTCCATAGGCGCGTGCGTCGGAATTGCCACGCTGTGTAAGCATCTTGGCGTTAACGCAAAGATCGTAACCAATATCAATTCCGAAAACTTCAAGGCTTGTACGGGAAGGCTTACCGAGCTTGCGGATTACAAAAACATCTTTGTTGACGCAGTTGAAGGTCTTGAACAAATGGAGTTCGGTACTCTGCTTATAGTTGTAGACGCAAACAACTTCCGCATACTTGAAGCACCCGAGATAGCCAATAACGCGTTCAATATAGCAATAATCGACCACCACATCAAAAAAGAGGAATTTGAGCAACCGCCCAAGCTCTCATATATAGACCCGTCCGCTTCCTCTGCCTGCGAGCTTATCAGCGAGATACTTGAATTCAGTATTCCCGTAGGCACGCTCCGCAAGGAAGAGGCTAACGTCATAATGGCGGGTATTATGGTGGACACGCAGAACTTTACGCGTACGGTCGGAACGAGAACCTTTGCGGCGGCGTTGTATCTGAGAGGCGCGGGAGCAAGTCCCGAATACGCAAGAACGTTCTTTGAGCAAGGCTTTGAAGATTATTATTCCGAGGCTCTGTTCGGCACGAACGCGCAGATATACAAAGAGCAGATCGCAATTACCGCAAGCGAGGGTACGGGTTCTCCCCACGACAGAGTGGCGGCGGCAAAGGCGGCGGATAAGCTGCTTTCCGTAAAGAACGTAAACGCGGCGTTCGCGCTTGTGAATATCGGCGGAACGGTCCATATATCGGGACGTTCCAACGGAAAGCTCAACGTACAGCTCATACTTGAAAAAATCGGCGGCGGCGGACACTTCGACGTCGCGGGCGCGGCAATCACGGATTCCACGCTTGATACGGCAAAGGCGAAGCTTATAGCCGCTATAGACGAATACCTCAGAGAAACGACCTGAAAATCGTATCTGAATCCCTACACCGCAAGCGGTGGTGGGATTCAGATTTTAATGAAAACATTTCTTTAGTGCGAACATCTCACGGCGGGAGCAAGCCCCCGCCCTACAATGTTTTTTAACACAATTCTTACTTTCACGAGTTTTTTGCTCCACCTTTTTCGAAAAAAAGGTGGAGAGGAGCTTTCTCGAAAGAAAGTTCTGACAACCAACCACCAACGATCAACAACAAAGGAGAAAATAAAAATGAAAGTAATACTGACACAAGACGTAAAAGGACAAGGCAAAAAGGATCAGGTAATTGAGGTTTCCGACGGATACGCGAGAAACTTTCTTCTGCCAAAGAAGCTTGCAGTTCCTGCTGACAGCTCCGCGCTCAACGACGTAAAAAACAAGGAAGCCGCAAAGCAGCACAAGCTTGACGTTGAAAAAGCCGAAGCGCAGGCGATTGCCGAAAAGCTTAAAACGATTACGGTAAAATTCGAATACGCGTCAGGTCCCGACAAGAAGCTTTACGGCTCCGTGACCTCCAAGGACGTTGCTGAAAATTTAAAGAAAAATCACGGTATTGACATTGACAAGAGAAAAATAACGCTCAACGAGAACATAAAATCCTTCGGCAGCTTTACCGCCGACGTAAAGCTGTTCACGGGTGTTTCGGGTAAAATAAACATTCTCGTAACGTCTAAGGCGTAAGAAAGGAATTTTAAATGAACGGCGAATACGTAAAAAAGCTTCCCTTTTCGCTGATAACCGAGCAATCTCTGCTCGGCTCCGTGATCATCGCCCCCGAGACCTTTGACGACGTAGTACAGCTAATAAGCGCGAGCGACTTTTATATCACAGAGCACGCCGAGATCTTCTCCGCGATAAAGGACTTGTTCGTAAACAGCAAGGACATCGACTTCGTAACGCTTGTGGATATGCTCGTCACGAAGGGAGTTTATACCGAGTCTGCGGCGGCGGATTACATCAATCAGCTGATCCACAAGGGAAATAACGCGCTTAACGTAAAGGATTACGCAAAAATAATAAAGGATAAAAGCCTGTTGCGTCAGCTCATCTCGGTCTGCGACGAAATAAGCGAAAAAGCGTACAGTGACGAGGGAGACGCCGCAAGGCTCGTCGATTACGCCGAAAGTCTGGTCTTTGATATCGCGCAAGGACGCGACACCAAAAACTTCCAGCACATACGCGACGTTATCGAGGACGTATACAGAAACCTTCACAAAATGGAAGAGGAAGGCGAGGCGGCGCAAGGAACGAAGACAGGCTTTTCGGGCGTTGACAGCGTGCTTGCGGGAATGGGTAACTCCGACCTTATACTCGTCGGAGCGCGTCCCGGTATGGGTAAGACCTCGTTTGCCCTCAATATCGCCACTAACGTGGCAGTCCAAACAAATAAGACCGTGTGCATATTCTCGCTCGAAATGTCAGCCGCACAGCTTGTCGGAAGAGTTATCTCCAGCGAGGCTATGGTTGACAGCGTTGCCTTGAGAACGGGTAACCTCGACTCCAAGCAATGGAACGACATAGCAAAGGCGGCAACCAAGCTGTCTGGCAGCGATATACTCATAGACGACACCACGGGCGTTACCGTTACCGCTATGAAGGGTAAGCTCCGCAGAGTAAAAAATCTCGGACTTGTCGTCGTTGACTATCTCGGACTTATGCAGAGTGACAGAAGAATAGATAACCGTGTAAACGAGGTCGCGGAAATTTCCCGTAATCTTAAGATAATGGCTAAGGAGCTCAACGTTCCCGTCATATGCTGCGCGCAGCTTTCCCGTGGTCCCGAGGGACGTACGGACAAGCGTCCTATGCTTTCCGACCTTCGTGACTCGGGAGCTATCGAGCAGGACGCGGACGTAGTAATCTTCCTTTACAAGGACGACTACTACGACAGAAAAGAGGACACCAACAGCGACGAGGGCAGTATTGCCGAGGTCATTATCGCAAAGAACCGTCACGGCTCGGTCGGCACTGTCAAAATGGGCTGGATAGGCAGATATACCAAGTTCCGCACCATAGCCAATAACGTGGGTGACGCGCCGTAATGGACAAGATACACAGTAGGTTCACCCCCCCGTTTCTCATTTCGGGGCTGCCTGAAAATACGCCCGTGCTGGCGGCGTTCTCAGGCGGCGCGGACTCTTCCGCGCTTCTGTTTATGCTTGCGGAATACGGAAAACGGACGGGTGCTAAAATATACGCCGCACACGTAAACCATATGATACGCGGTGAGGAAGCCGACAGAGACGAGGAGTTTTGCCGACGAGTGACGAAAAGTCTCGGTATAGAGATATTCGTTCTCCGACGCGACGTTCCCGCATACGCTAAAGAGTGTGGGAAAAGCGTAGAGACGGCGGCGAGAGACGTTCGGTATGAATTTTTCGACAGCATTATGAAGGAACACGGTATTCCCTTGCTTGCTACCGCGCACAACGCAAACGATAATATGGAAACGGTGATTTTCAATATGGTCAGAGGTTGCGGTCTTAAAGGCGCGTGCGGAATTCCCGAAAGCCGTCCTTGCGAGGGAGGAACGGTCGTTCGACCGATACTCGGAATGAGCCGAAGAGAAATACTTGCGTACTGCGAGGAAAATTCTATTGAGTTCGTTACCGACAGCACGAACGTGGATACTGACTACACAAGAAATATGATACGCGCTAAGGTCATTCCCGCACTCGAGGGAATAAACGAAAACGCACTTGAAAACGTATGGAGACTTACGCAAAGCTTAAAGAGCGATGCGTTCTGTCTTGACTCCCTTACAGACAGCTTCCTCGGAGACGTCAGCGAGGATATTTCACTCGAATGCGAAAAACTGCTCAGTGCTCCCGATGCCGTTTCAAGTCGGGCGATCATCGCTCTGTTTTCCAAGGCTTCGGACGGTGAGAGCCTTGAAGCCGAGCACATAAGGGCAATACTTCAGCTTTGCCGCGCCGCAGTTCCTCATTCAAGACTAAATCTGCCGCGCGAGATCGACGCGAAAATCGAAAACGGTAAGCTTTATTTTGAAAAAAGGAAATCGCCGCCAACACCCGCCGAGGACTTTGAAATCAAGCTTTGCGAGGAAATAAATTCCATTTCAGAGGTCAATGCGCAAATAATCATAGGAAATTCACAAAAACCAATAAATATTTACAAAAAGTCAATACTGTTGTATTTTGATTCTGATAAAATATTTGGTGAGCTCACGGCAAGAAACCGCCGAGCGGGAGATAAGATACTCGTCAGAGGAATGAACAGAAGCGTAAAGAAGCTTTTGTGCGACCAAAAAATTCCACTCGATATTCGTTACAGACTCCCCGTGATCTGCGACGCGCACGGCATCGTGGCAGTACCCTTGTGCGCTGAGCGCGACGGCGTCTCGCTTGCAAAGGTTAAGGATAAAGCTCGCGCCCTGTGCGTGAGAATAGACCTTTTGTGAGATACGGACTTCGGTCTACTTATAAACTTTTATGGAGAGCTATCAATGAACAATAACAAGAAGAAAAGCAATTTTAAAGTACTGATATTTTATTTCGTTCTGATTGCTGCCGTTATTCTTGCTCTTTCAATGATGTGGAGCAAGCAGGAGGTCGAGCAGACGAAATACAGTCAGATAGTGGATTACTTCAAGCACGATGCGGTAAAATCCTTTACCGTTGACGATAAGGACTACATCACGATGTACGTCTGGGACATTGAAGACATATTGGAGCTTGAAGAAAACCAAGCCGCAAATGACGAGACTACGGAAGAGGAAGTGGATATAAACGACCTTCCCACCTATAAGGTAGAGTATCAGCTCCAGAGCCTTGAGCTGTTCGTAAACGATTGCGGAGAATACTACAGCACGAATGAAAATATTCAGGAATACGATATTCAGCCCGTTCCCGTTACCCCTTGGTGGGTAAGCCTTCTTCCTTATATCGTCGTTATCGCTATAATAGTGATAATGTGGATAGTCGTAATGAAGCAAGCATCGGGCGGAGGCGGAGCAGGTAAGATAAGCTCGTTTGGCAAGGCAAGAGTCAAGACTCCGCAGAACGATAAAAACAGAGTTCTGTTTACCGACGTTGCGGGTGCTGACGAGGAAAAGGAAGAGCTTCAGGAGGTCGTTGAATTTCTGAGAGATCCCGCGAAGTTCACGCACCTTGGCGCAAAGATACCTCACGGTGTGCTTCTCGTAGGCCCTCCCGGTACGGGTAAGACCTTGCTCGCAAAGGCTGTTGCGGGAGAGGCGGGAGTTCCCTTCTTCTCCATTTCGGGTTCGGATTTCGTTGAGATGTACGTCGGTGTCGGCGCATCCCGTGTCCGCGACCTCTTTGAAAACGCAAGAAAGCACCCCGCATCCATAATCTTTATCGACGAGATAGACGCGGTCGGTCGTCACAGAGGCGCAGGTCTTGGCGGCGGACACGACGAGAGAGAGCAAACGCTCAATCAGCTTCTCGTTGAAATGGACGGCTTTGGATCTCACGAGGGTATTATCGTAATAGCCGCAACCAACCGTCCCGACATTCTCGACCCCGCGCTTCTCCGTCCGGGTAGATTTGACAGACAGGTGACCGTAAACTACCCCGATATAAACGGACGTGAAGCAATACTCAAAAGTCGGATCGTAGCCATGTCGTTCTGTGA
>JAZOON010000191.1:0-5465 GCA_045655045.1 Eubacteriales bacterium
GAACGACATGGCTACGATCCGACTTTAAGAACCGCACATAGCAAAGCCTATCACTATGCTCCCCCCACCTCTCCGCCTATTCTATCGGCAATACATTCCGCAATAAGCGTTCCCGCGCTGTACGGAGCGTATTTACCGGGAAGCGAGGACGCCCATAAAACGTTTGACGACAGCTCCCTTGCCGCGCATATATCCACGCCTCCCGGCGCTGAGGCAAGCTCAATTATAAGCAGCCTTTTATCAGCGTTTTCAAGAAAGCTTCTGTCAAAGAGCCACGCGGGAACGGTGTTGAAAATAATATCGTATCCGTGTCTGAACTCTCTGTCCCAGAGTCCTCCTTCTTTTATCAGTCTCGTCTTACACCCCATAATTTCAAAATACGCCAAGCTGTCGGCGTTTCTTGCGACAACCGTCACGTCCGCGCCTATCCGAATGAGAAGATCCGCTAAGAGCCGCGCTATTCGTCCTGTTCCCGTAATAACGAGACGGGCGTCCTTTACGCATTTATCAAGGCTGTTCATAGCTATACTCAATGCGGCTTCAGCGGTAATATAAGCATTTTTTATCTGCAATCTTTCCTCGCCAAAATAATCAAAGACAGTTACGCCCTTCGTCTGAGCCTTTACCACGGTATTTTGAGGTATTCTGCCACCGCAAAGGATACAGTTTGTATCGAGCAGATCGACGATGACGTCAAGCGTTATTCTTTCACTGCTTTTTATACTCGGACAATTCAAGGATATTCCGTCAACGCTTGCGGGCAAAGGCAATATCACGGCGCTTGCGCCCTCAACGGCCTCCGAAATGCTCTCGCAGATCTTCAGCTCCTTAGTTTCGGCAATCTCCACGGCAAGGCTGCAAGCGCACACGCATAAGTCGTATTTGCACATCTCCTTTGCGACGGCGTAGTGCCTTTGATCTCCGCCTATCACTGCAATTTTAGGTTTATTTTTCATAATATACTATCCTTTCATAATGAGGATATTACATTACCATATTATGCAGATGAATTTTTTTTGACATAATTATTTGAAGCGAAATCTTACGCGAATAACGTCGTACTTATTGATATATGTATTTTGCGCATCAGACCTTACCCGAGACGCTGCCCAAGCCTCTCTTGACGAGTATATTACCGTCGCATCCTCACGAACGTCAAAGTCATACGTCATATCGTGCGTTCCCCCGTTGCCAACCAATACCGTGTCGCAATCACCAAGCATCTCTTTTATTATCTCATTTTGAGAAAATGCGTCCGTATATCCAAATAAGCTGTCGCTACCCTTGACAAATAAAGCTTGGGATGGGATATCGTTTGTCTTTGCAGCTACAACCGTCAAGCAGGTGCTTCCAAGCTTGAAAACGTCATCTTCTTCATATATCCAAACGTCAACTCCGCAATCAGTAGCAAGAGCGTTCAGCTTTCTCATATTTTCAAGCTGTTTTTCGTCGTTTGAGGCGGGGATATAGATATTCTTTACCATCGAAGCACGGAGCAAATACTCCATCGTAGATACGTGCCTTCCGCTCACCTCGGTAAATATCAGCTTATCAACGCACGTTGCGCCGTATTCCCTCGCGTCGTTGATAGCGGAATACAACCGCCCATGAGCGCCGTTAGACATATCAACGACACATAACGAACCTCCGTCGGTGACCGTAATAATTTCCTTTGTATTTTCTCCGTAGTACGTTATATTTCTTGATGCGGCGGCGTTAAATATAAAAATTCCGCCTGTAAATAAAATCACGAAGGCAACCGTCGGCGCTGCTAAAAGCCATTTTCTGCGAAGTCTTACCGCAAGCAAGAAGATCATCGAAGCCGAAAAGGTCAAGACAAGAGGCGCGACGAAATCATATTCAAGCGATACCGTTGCAAGCCTCGCCGATGAAAACCACTCCACTGTCTTTACCGTAACGCCGCAAAGAGCTTTTGCGGGCAAGCTGAAAAGAGGTATCCCGAAAGCGAGACAAAGAACCGACAAAGGAAGCATAAGCGTGATGATCGGCGACAGCAGCACGTTTGCGGCTATACCTATGATCGATATCTCACCGAATATCCTCCATTGAATCGGCAGCAAAAACATATTGGCTGTAACCGTCATAATCGCGATCATTAACACAAAACGTGTGATCTTCCACGGGATATTGCATATTTTTCTTTTACTGACCTCAGACGGAATTGCAGAATCGAATATCGGGAATACCGTCACCAATCCCAAGGTAGCAAGAAAAGACATCCACAGTCCCAACTCAAATACCGCATAAGGATAAATAAGAATTATCAGTGTAACTGCTAAAAACAGTGTTGTCGGTGGATCGGATTCCTCGGAGAATATAAAAGCGATATATACCGCCCACAGCATAATAACAGCTCTCGCGGCAGACATTGAAAATCCCGTAAAGGCAAGCAATATCAAAGCCAGCGCAGATATCACGGAGCAACGAACGTATTTATGTACCCAGAGTCGTCTGAGCAGTAGCTCCACCGCTCCGAGCAGCACGGATATATGCAATCCACTCACCGCAAAAAGGTGCGAAGCGCCCGACCGTCTGAAATCCCTTATCACTCCCGTCGGTACGTCGGACGTATCTCCCAAAAGAAAGGCGTTGATTATCGCGCCCTCGTCTCTGCCCATCAAGGAATACGATCTTTCTTTAACTGCGTTTTTCAGATCGTCGAGAATTACCGCAGGGCCGTTTTTGACGAAAAGCTTTCGGTATATAGGCAATTCCCTTTTAAAGCGTTGGATTTGACCGTCCTCGGGTTGGTTTATGACCGCCGTCAACAGCACGTCCTTCTCCCGCGTTATATCCGTTCCGCTTCTCCCCATAACCGTATCGGAAATTTTCGCAACGGTGGCAAAAGCCGTTACCCTGTCCCCAACCTTCATCTCATACTTAAATCTGCACATAAGTAAAGCCTTGATATCCGTTTCATTGCCACTTACTTTTTCAAGCTTTACCACGTACGCAGAGGAGTTCTCGGAAATATATTCCACCGCCGTAATACTTGCGCAAATTTCTCTGTCTCCAACCATTTCGTTGGCTCTTTGCAATTTAAGATCCATTCTGAAGGCGGATCCACAAAATGCCATAATGACGGCTAACAGGCAAAGCAAAACGCTAAGTGCCTTTTGACGCATACGTTTGATGAAGATGCAAAAAATCGCCAAGGTTAAGGCTATACCCGCTATTACCGCCGTCAGCACAAGCTTTATATTAAAATCAAAGCTAAGTATCAACACGGACGCTACTAAAAATAAGGTACAAAAGAAACATAACGGACGCCCCCGAAAAAGTCCCACAAGCTACACCTCCCCTTCAGAAATAATTAACAATATTTAAATTTTTAACCAAAATAATACAACAAATAAAAATTGGTATTGACAAGCGCGCCTTTTTGTATTATAATATCCTCGTGTGAGTTCACACAAAACCAACATATAATATTTCAGGAGGACCAAATGTACGAACAGTTTGTTGACCTTCTCGTTGATGAACTTCAGATTGACCGAGATGAGATCACTATGGATGCTGAGCTTTCCAATGACCTTGGTATAAACTCAATAGAGCTTGCAGATCTCGTTATGATCTGCGAGGACAGATTTGAAATTGAGATCAACGACGAGGATATTCGTCAATTTGTTACAGTCGCAGACGTAGTTAACTATCTTGAATCTCTCAACTGAATATAAAAATCCGACTGCCGCCTTTGGCAGTCGGATTTTTTATACTTTGAATTTCAGCACGGTTCGGTATCCTATGCCCCGTTCCGAAAATATAAATCTTTTATTACCAAAGCTCTCTAATTTCTTTCTCAATCTGTGAACGTAAACATCGGATATATTTCCCTGCGTTGCGCCCAAAATCTCCATAATTCGTTCGCGGCTGACTATTTTCCCTTCTGCCCCGCAAAGCTCCGAAAGCACGTCAAGCTCACTCTGCGTCAATCTTACAGTCCTTCCGCCAACCGTTACGGTTCTGGTTTGAAGATCCGCGGTTATCCAATCATCACCGTCATCGTCGCTTTGTGTACGTGCATATTCCTCGCCAAATAATACCAGCTCGCAAAGCTTGTCTATATCGTCTATTGGCGTAGGCCAGGTCAAGGTGGGAACGGGATACGCAACGTTCGATTCTCCAACAGAGGATATCTCCACCGTAATGCCGTATACGTTCTTTAAGGATGCTCCAACCGTATCGGTATCCACAATGCAAATAAAATATTTTCCCTCGGAGTTGACGGTTTTCGGGAATACGTCTACGTCAAATCCCCTATATGAAAATTCATGCTTATAAAAATCAGCCAATTCTGTATCGGCAGTAACCACGGCTATCCTTTTCTGCATAGCTTTCCTCCGTTTTCAATAAAGCTGCGAAAATATCTCTTTTATCTCGTCAACGGTATTCGCCATCATTATAGCGTTTCTCGCCGCGGCAGAGTCACGCATACCCACGGTATACCACGACATATGCTTTTTGGCTTCGGCAACGCCTGTTTTCTCACCCTTCAGCTTTACCGTATCCTCAAGCTGTTCTATTGCCGTACCGAGCCTCTCGCAAAGCGTCGGAGAAACGTACTCTCTTCCCTCAAGCATTGCGCCTATCTCCTCAAATATCCAAGGATTGCCCTGCGCGCCTCTACCTATCATAACGCCGTCGCAACCCGTCTCACGGCACATTCTTACAGCGTCCGCCGCCGAATATATATCACCGTTTCCGACTACGGGAATAGATACAGATTTCTTTACTCTTTCTATTACGGACAAATCAACTCCGGGAGAATAAAGCTGTTCCTTGGTACGGGCATGAACGCATATTAAGGATGCTCCAGCCGCTTCAAGTGCCTTGGAAAATTCGGGAGCATTGATCGAATTCGAGTCCCACCCTGCCCTTATCTTCACCGTAACGGGTATACCGACGGCTTTAACGACCGCGCTCACTATCCTTGCCGCAAGCGCCGTATCCTTCATAAGCGCGCTTCCTTCGCCGTTTGAAACGATCTTCTTAACGGGACATCCCATATTTATATCTATTGCTGCAGGCGCACACTCCGACGTGCAATTTTTATACGACATATCTTCTATCATTTTCGCCGCTTCTGCCATAAACTCAGGCTCGCTTCCGAAGATCTGTACCGCCATTGGCATCTGCTCACAGGAAACCTGCGCCAGTGTTGACGTTGCTCCCGTTGCGGAGCTTTTTTTTGCTCTCTGCTCATAACACAGTGCCTTAGCGCAAACCATTTCGCTCACGGTATACTCCGCTCCGTGCGCCTTACAAAGCGACCTGAAGGTCGTATCGGTTACTCCCGCCATCGGAGCAAGCATAAGACCGTGCTTCAGCACGTAATTTCCAATAATTATACTCATAAAAATTCTCTCATTTTTTAGCATTAAATGTCTTGCGTTATCGCAAGAGCTTTTTTTATATCGTTTTCTGTTTATCTCTGTTAGTTTTTT
>JAZOON010000192.1:0-3410 GCA_045655045.1 Eubacteriales bacterium
GAGCCTCCTATGGTAGAATTAAAGTACTACCATAGGAGGTTTTTGTTATGTCAAGGAAATATGAGAAAGTAAGTGAATTGCTGCCAATCATTAAAGAACTTATAGCGCAAGGGAAAACACAACAGCAAATAGCAGAACAACTGGGGCTAGCAGATAAGAAGGTGGTATGGAACCTCTTGTATAGAGAACGACAAAAGGAAATACAAGGATTACCAAGATTCCGTGGTCGTAAACCCGCAAAAACATTACAAGAATACAAGTATGAAAACAAACGGTTAAAGATGGAGAATGAGTTGTTGCGGGATTTTCTCTCGCTCACAGAAAGGAAGTGAGGACAAGCGTAAAATATATGGTGATCTATCGTCACAAAGAAAAATATTCAATCAGCGAAATGTGCCGGTTCTTTGAGGTGTCGAGAAGTGGGTACTATGACTATGTCAAAAGAATGGACATTCCTGCATGGGATCTGCCGCTTGCCGAGAAGATCCGAGAGTGTCAGAAACACAGCCATAGCACCTACGGCTACCGCAGAGTGCATATATGGCTTGAAAGACAAGGTATCCATAAGAATCCTAAAACCGTGCTTCGCGTCATGCAAAAATACAATCTGCTTTCTGTCGTTCGTCGCAAGAAATACCGTAATTATGGTGAATATCTGCACAGATATCCGAATCTGCTCAACAGAGGTTTCCACGCCGAACGTCCCAATCAAAAGTGGGTAACAGATATTTCGTACATTAAGACAGGTCAAGGCGTACTTTATCTTTCGGTTATTCGAGACCTCTATGACAACAGCATTGTTGCCTACAAGACAGGGACCGAGCAGAACATAAATCTTGTTCTTTCCACGATCAGAGCAGCCAAGAGAAAGGAAAAGGTCACCGCAGAGCTGCAACTCCACAGTGACCAAGGCTTTCAATATACATCCCAAGCATATTTTAAGCTAACACAATCTTACCACATTACGCCTTCAATGTCAAGACGTGGAAACCCATATGACAACGCTTTAGCCGAAAATTTTTTCTCAATCCTCAAAACCGAGTGTATTTACCGCGCGAAAATCCGCACCTATGAGGAGGCGCGCCTCCTCATAGGTGCATACATACAGTTCTACAACAATGAACGTATCCAACTCAAAACAAAACTGACACCACTCGAAAAGCGATGTCAGTTCGTTGCTTAAAATTTAATATTTTCTACCTTAGAACTCTTTTTTGTGCTGTCCGCACAATTTGGGGCAGTTCATCGGCTGCAAACCGATTTGTTATCTCTTTTTGTCGTTATAAGGGTTTGGGCTTAGCCCATTTGCATTCGTCCTGTCCAATGCGGCAACCCTTACCCAACCTTTTCATAACGTCGTTCCCACCTCTGCCGAAATAGTCGTGAAGCAAACGATATTCTTCAAAGAGCTTACCGTAAGCCGAGACGTTTTCGGGGACGGGGGTATACGTTTTTGCAACGGGTAAGGACATCACGGACACCGCGCTTTCCATATTCTCGTGTATTCCGCACGCGACGGACGCGTATATCGCGCTCCCCACAGCTCCAGCCTGAGTAGCCGAGGAGACGCGTATCTCACGGTTTAATACGTCCGCGTATATCTGCATCATCATTTCATCCTTGAGCGCGATACCGCCCGAGGCAACTATAGAATCGACCTTAACGCCACCCGTCACGAACGCATCGACCACCATTTTCGAGCTGAATGCCGCCGCTTCGATAATTGCTCTGTATATTTCTTCGGGACGAGTTGAAAGAGTAAGACCGAGTATCATACCCGAAAGATCGTAATCGGCAAGCACGCTTCTGTTGCCGTTAAACCAATCAAGCACCACAAGTCCACTCTCCCCGATAGCTAACCGCCCAGCCTTTTCTCTGAGGAGCTTATGAAGACTTACCCCCTCTTCCCGCGCCTTTACCGCGTAGCTTTCGGGCACGAAATTCTTTACGAACCAATCAAAGCCGTCGCCAAGGCAGGACTGTCCCGCCTCGTAAGTATAATATCCTCCGTATACCGCTTCAAAGGTGTGTCCGCAAATTCCCTTTACGTCATGCTTTTCCTTGGAATTTATGATAAAACAGCCCGAAGTACCGAGTATCAACATAAGCTGACCTTCCCCCGTTATCCCCAGCGCGGGCATAGCCGCTTCCGCGTCAAGCATAGCAAGTGAAACGGGCGTTCCGCGTCTTAAACCCGTCAGCGCCTCTCCCGTCTCGCTTACGTATCCCGCTATATTTCCAACGCCAAGCACGTTTTCGGAAAGCTTCGTTCCAACGATACCTCCAAGTCCCTCGTCAACGGCACGGAAAAATCCGTCCGTCGGATAACCGTTCTCCGCGTTCCATATTGCCTTGAAGCCCGCAAACGACGACGCGTGGACCTCGTTACCCGTCAACAGCAGCGTTATCCAATCTCCCGCTTCGATAAAGCGGTGAGTGTCCTCATAAAGCTCGGGAGAGGAGCGAAGCGTCTGTAAGATTTTCGGCAGCATCCATTCGGACGATATCTTGCCGCTGTACGTGTCAAGCCATTTTTCGCCCCGCGCTACGGCAACAGCCGTTATCTCGTCCGCTTCTGCCAAGGATGAGTGATCCTTCCAAAGCTTTACGTACGCATTAGGGTCAGACGCATATTTTTCATAAAAGCACATCGGTTGCGCTTCCTCATCTATCGGAAGCACCGTGCAGCCCGTAAAGTCCACGCCGACGCCCTCGATATCCGTCGGCAATATTCCCGCGTCAACGCAAGCGCCGAAAATAATATTCTGCATTGTAATTATGTAGTCCTCGGGGTGCTGGAGCGCGCTTTTTGCCTTAAGCGGCGTACCGTCAGGCAAACACTCGTCCATAACTCCGTGCGGATATTCAAAAACGCTCTCCCCAAGTACATCCCCCGAAAGCGCGTCAAGCACTACGGCTCTGCCCGAAAGCGTACCGAAATCCATTCCAAGCACGTATCTTTTCATTACGTTCTCCTAATCGTTATAAAAGACAGCCCTCCCCTTAAGGAGAAGGCTGATAAAATCAATAATTTTCCGCGTGTATCTCAAAATAGCTCTGAGGATGCGCGCACGTGGGACAAAGCTCGGGAGCTCTCGTTCCAACGACGATATGTCCGCAGTTGCGGCACTCCCATACCTTTACCTCGCTCTTTTCAAACACAGCCGCCGTTTCAACGTTCTTAAGAAGCGCGCGGTAACGCTCCTCGTGAGACTTTTCTATAGCTGCCACGAGACGGAATTTTCTTGCAAGATCCGTAAAGCCTTCTTCCTCGGCGGTCTTTGCGAACTCTGCGTACATATCCGTCCACTCGTAGTTCTCGCCCGCTGCCGCCTCTGCAAGATTGTGCGCGGTATCACCGATACCCTCAAGCTCCTTGAACCACATCTTTGCGTGTTCCTTTTCATTCT
>JAZOON010000193.1:0-2208 GCA_045655045.1 Eubacteriales bacterium
TTGATAACTCTCTGGTCAAAGTCGTCACCGCCGAGACGGTTGTTACCCTTGGTCGCGAGAACCTCAAATACGCCGTCGGAGATCTCAAGAACGGATACGTCGAAGGTACCGCCGCCGAGGTCGAATACGAGTATCTTCTGATCTGCTTCCTTATCCATACCGTAAGCGAGTGCCGCTGCGGTAGGCTCGTTGATTATACGGAGAACCTCAAGTCCCGCTATCTTACCCGCGTCCTTGGTAGCCTGACGCTGCGCGTCGGTGAAGTATGCGGGAACGGTGATGACTGCCTGCGTTACGGAGCTTCCGAGGTATGCCTCAGCGTCAGCCTTGAGCTTCTGAAGCACCATTGCGGAAAATTCCTGAGGCGTGTAGTTCTTGCCGTCTATTTCCTTTTTGTAAGAAGTACCCATCTCACGCTTGATACTGATTATCGTTCTGTCGGGGTTAGTGATAGCCTGACGCTTTGCGACCTGACCTATCATTCTCTCACCCGTTTTTGTGAACGCGATTACGGAAGGAGTTGTTCTCGCTCCTTCGGGATTGGGTATTACTATAGGCTCACTGCCTTCAAATACCGCTACGCAAGAGTTTGTCGTACCTAAATCTATTCCTATGATCTTTCCCATTTTATTTTCCTCCTTATGGGTAAATTATTTTTGTTTTTATTAGTTTGCCGTGTTTTTGCGTTTGTAATAAATTTTAATTTGCTACCTTGACCATTGAGTGGCGAAGCACTTTGTCGCCGCGCGCGTAGCCCTTCATAAATACCTCAGCCACGACGTTTTCGCCAAGGCTTTCGTCCTCAACGTGCATTACCGCGTTGTGAACGTTGGGGTCAAACTGCTCGCCGAGCGCGGGGATTTCCGTAACGCCCATTTTTTCAAGCGTTTCATAAAAGCTCTTAAGCGTAAGCTCAAGTCCCTTTGCAAGCGGATGCTCTTTGTCGTCACCGCCGTACTGCGCGGCTCTCTCAAGGTTGTCAAGGATTGGAAGGATCTGCGTCAGCGCGTCAATATACGCATCTGAATAAATCCCCTCTTTTTCCTTTTGCGACCTGCGGCGGAAGTTATCGTACTCCGCATAAAGTCTCATATATTTGTCGTTCGCCTCTGCCAAGGACGCCTCAAGCTGTCCTATCTGCTCCTCTGCCTTTTTGAGCTTTTTCTTTTCGCCGAACGAAGTTTTTTCCGCCTTTTCCGTTTTCTCCTCTGCGACGTTTTCCGTCGTTTTTGTAGCTTCCTCTTCAATAGCGGTAGATTCGTCTACGGTCTCATTCTTGTTCTCGTCCATTACCTTCTCCTTTCGTATTACCTTCCTTAAGCTGCTTTTCGTCGTCGAACATCACCGCGATACTTCCGCCTATCTCGTCGATAGCCTGAAGCACCTGACGGTAATTCATTCGTCTTGGTCCAAGCACGCCTATAACTCCAACCGTTCTGCCGTTCTTTTTTATTGGCTTGAACACCAGAGCGGAGTTGTTCATTACCTTTACGGGGCTTTCCGAGCCGATAAGCACGCTGATGTCGTCGCCCTCTGCATCTGCCACAAGGTCGAGTATCTCTTCCTTTTCCTCAAGCGTACCCAATAGCTGTCCGAGCTGTTGAGTGTCGGAAAATTCGGGGTACTTAAGAAGATGATTAAGTCCCGAATAGCGAAGCTCGCCGCCGTCAAGCTCACTCATTACCTCCCACACGCATTTTACCGCGGGGTTTACTAAAAACGCGCCGTCTCCCATTTCGCTTTCCATTTCCATAATAATAGGAAGCGTTATCATATCCGCACCGATACCGCAAAGCAAGTCGTTCATAAGCTCGGAGAGCTTTTGAAGTGAGCCTTCCGCAATAGGCTGAGCCGTTTTTACCTTCTTAGTCTTTACCGTACCCGACGAGGTTATCATTACCATAGCGAAATGGCGGTCGTCGATAGAAACTATCTCGAATTTCGACATAGTTACCGATGAAGCCTTCGGCTTTATGGCAATACCCGTATAATTGGTCATACTTGACGCGAGCTTCGACGCCGTATCAAGTATCTGGTCTATCTCCGTCATTTTAGCGCGCAAGAGCTGATTTATGCGTACCACGTCGTGCGTAGCCTGAGCGTACTGCTCGACGAGGGAATCAACGTAAAATCTGTAGCCCGCCTCGCTTGGCACTCTGCCCGCGGAGGTGTGAGGCTGAACGAGATAACCCATTTGTTCAAGCTCCG
>JAZOON010000194.1:0-8436 GCA_045655045.1 Eubacteriales bacterium
GCAAAAGAAGCCTTCGCCGCCTCAGCCGCCATAAGCAGCGCGGGCAGATATACGGTCTTTTCCTCAAAGCCGCGTCCCACCTCGTCAAGCGCGGGGATTATCTTCTCCTGTACGATATCAAGCGGGGCGCACGTTCTGAGAAGCTCATCCGTAAGCTCTCCCGCTTGCTTTACAAGTCCTTTTTTTATCGCTCCGTCAAGACCGCTTGGCTTGTCCGTCCCCGATTTCGCCGCCACCGCATTTTCGGTACAGACACTGCATCTTTCGGCAAACGCAATATAATCCGCGCAGTTTTCGTCCATACCGTGCAGAACTCTGTGCGTATACCAAGCCTTGAGCATCTCCATAGAGTACGGATTGATTATAGCCGCCGAAAGACCGTTTTCCATAGCCTGCGCGAAAAACGTTGAATTTACTATATCCCGCGTGGGAAGTCCAAAGGATACGTTGGAAACTCCGAGCGAGGTGTGAGCGCCAAGCTCCTCCTTTATTATCCGCAATGCCTTTAGCGTTTGCACTGCCGCCTGTGGCTCAGCACTTACGGTCATAGCGAGCGTATCGAATACGATATCGCTTTTCTTTATACCAAAGCTTGCCGCGGTATCAAGTATTCTTCTCGCAATACGGACTCTTCCCTCTGCCGTTTCGGGTATGCCGTCCTCGTCAAGCGTCAGGGCAATTACAACTCCGCCGTACTTCTTGGCAAGCGGAAATACCGCTTCCATGCTCTCCGACTTTCCGTTGACGGAATTTATCATGGGCTTTCCGTTGTATCTGCGCAGAGCAAGCTCCATGGCGGACGCGTCCGACGTATCTATCTGGAGCGGCAGAGCGGTTACCGCCTGAATGGCTTGACAAACCTCTACGAGCGTTTGCCTTTCGTCTATCTGCGGAAGTCCCACGTTGACGTCAAGCACGTGCGCGCCGTGGCTCTCCTGACCGAGTGCCTCTCCGAGGATATAATCCATATCCTTTCCGACGAGAGCCTCCTTAAGTCGTTTCTTGCCCGTTGGATTTATTCTCTCTCCGATAAGCACGGGAGTGCCGCCGAAGCGTACAGCGTGCGTATACGACGATACCGCGGTGATATTTTTATCCGTTACGGGCATCGGGGCTATCTCCCTTACCCTCTGTGCGAGCGCGGATATATATTCGGGAGTCGTTCCGCAGCAGCCGCCGACAACCCTGACACCTATTTTCATCATCTCGGCAACGTCCAAGGCAAACTCCTCGGGACTTACGTCGTAGACCGTTCTTCCGTCCACCGATGACGGAAGTCCCGCGTTGGGCTTTACCGCTACGGGAACGGACGCGCATTCGCAAAGCCTCTCCACCACGGCGCAAAGCTGCTTCGGACCGAGTGAGCAATTCGCGCCAATTACGTCCGCGCCCAACCCCTCAAGAAGCGCGACCATAGCCTCGGGATCAGCTCCCGTCATAAGCTTTCCGTCCTCTCCGTAGGCGTTAGTCACGATAACGGGAAGCTCACTGTTTTCCTTGACCGCAAGAAGTGCCGCCTTTGTCTCGTAGCTGTCGTTCATAGTCTCGACCGTAACGAGGTCAACTCCGTATTTAACGCCAAGTCTTACCGTTTTCGCAAAAATCTCTACCGCGTCCTCAAAATCAAGGTCGCCATAAGGCTTAAGAAGTCTGCCCGTAGGTCCGATATCGAGCGCGATAAATTTATCCCCGCCTCCCGACAGCTCTCTTGCGCGCTTTGCGTTCTTAATCGCCGCTCCTATTACCTCGTCAAGCTCCCCGTCCGAAAATTTCAGACCGTTCGCTCCGAAGGTGTTGGTGTTTACTACGTTGCTCCCCGCATCGTAGTAGTCCTTATGTATGGCAGTGATAACGTCCGCGTGAGTGACGTTCCACAGCTCGGGAAGCTCTCCGACGGGTAATCCCGCCGCCTGAAGAAGCGTTCCCATTCCGCCGTCAAGTATTACGTTGTTATTTGCAAGAAATTCTCTGAAACTCATTTTACCCTCATTTCAAGACCAAAATATCCGACAGATTTGACTGTATCTTCTCGGCAACGTCGGGCTTGTTCATTGAATAAACGTGTACGTTGGTAACGTTATTGGCGAAAAGGTCGATGATCTGGTCGGTAGCGTAGGCAATTCCCGCCTGCTTCATCGCCGCGGGATCTGAGCCGAACCTGTCCACCAACGCCTTAAAGCGCTGCGGCATAAACGAACCTGACAGCTTCATTGCTCTCTCAACCTGATTTGCGTTCGTGATAGGCATAATTCCGGGAATTACGGGAACTGTGATGCCTGCCTCGCGGATTTTATAAAGGAAACTGTAAAGAAGATTGTTGTCGAAGAACATCTGCGTGGTAAGGAAGTCACAACCCGCGTCCACCTTTTCCTTAAGATAGCGGATATCGTCCTTCTGACATCTGCTCTCCGTATGTATCTCGGGGTAGCACGCGCCGCCTATGCAAAGATCTGCTCCGCACTCTCTCAGGTCGCGCACAAGCTCCGCGGCGTATCTGTAATCCCATCCCGAACGGTCCTCATCCATTCGGTCGGCGGGTATATCCCCACGAAGCGCTAAAACGTTGCGTATTCCCGCACCCTTTATAGCCTCTATCCTTTCCTTGACGGTCGCCCTCGTGGACGATACGCACGTCAGGTGAGCGACGGTGGGAACGCCGTAATCATCACGTATGCTTTTGGCTATATCAAGCGTATACTGACTCGTTCCGCCGCCCGCTCCGTAGGTCACACTCATAAAAGAGGGGGAGAGACGCGCTATCTGTCTTACCGCAGCTTCAACGCCGTCGAACGCGCTATCGGTCTTTGGCGGGAACACCTCAAACGAGAGGGAGAGCCCGTCGCTATTCAATACGTCAGTAAGCTTCATAAAATCTTCCTTTCTTTAAATATAAACTATCTAATTATTTTATCACATTTTTATCCTTGTGTCAATAAATTTTACTCAAATCCGGCAAAATTTAACTTCGTTATTGACAAAAGCAAATTATGGTGATATAATTATTTTGTATGCTTATATTAACTTGTGCAGGGCGTAAGCTCTTGCGGAACGGAGAAAAATAATGAAAAGAGATTTTGTTCGCTCTATCTACGATGCCCCCGAAAGCTTTGGCGGTAAGGAAGTTACCGTCGGCGGTTGGGTGCGAAATCTGAGAGACAGTAAGGCGTTTGGATTTATCGACCTCAACGACGGAAGCTGTCACAAAAACGTTCAGGTGGTTTTCGAGCGAGATAAGATAAATAACTACGACGAGATCGCGCGTCAGAACGTCGGTGCCGCTCTCGTTATCAAGGGTATAGTTGAGCTTACCCCCACTATGAAGCAGCCGTTTGAGATAAAGGCTGTCGAGATCGCCGTTGAGGGTACGTCAACGCCCGAATATCCGCTTCAGCCCAAGAGACATACGGTTGAGTTTTTGCGTGAGCAGGCGTATCTGCGCCCCAGAACCAATCTGTTCTCTGCCGCTTTCAGGGTGAGAAGCGAGGCGGCATTCGCAATTCACAAATTCTTCCACGACCGCGGATTCGTATACGTTCACACGCCAATAGTAACCGCTTCGGACTGCGAGGGTGCGGGCGAGATGTTCAGAGTTACCACGCTTGACGTAAACGATCCTCCGAGAAACGAGGACGGAAGCGTTGATTACTCCAAGGATTTCTTCGGTAAAAGCGCGAACCTCACCGTCTCAGGACAGCTCGAGGGTGAGACGTACGCCTTGGCATACGGCAAGATATACACCTTTGGTCCTACCTTCCGCGCCGAAAACTCCAACACGGCAAGACACGCGGCTGAGTTCTGGATGATAGAGCCTGAGATCGCTTTCGCTGACCTTAACGATAATATGGAGCTTGCGTGGGATATGATAAAGTATATTATCAACCACGTGCTCGAGAACTGCCCTCAGGAAATGGAATTTTTCGACAAGTTCGTCGAAAAAGGTCTTCTTGACCGCTTAACTACACTTGCGGCAAGCGACTATAAAAAGGTAACGTATACCGACGCCGTCGATATACTCAAAAAGAGCGGAGAGAGCTTCAAATATCCCGTTGAATGGGGTATTGACCTTCAGACCGAGCACGAAAGATACCTCACAGAAAAGGTATTCAAGTGCCCTGTATTCGTTATCGACTACCCCAAGGAGATCAAGGCGTTCTATATGAGACTCAATGACGACCAAAAGACGGTTGCGGCAATGGACCTTCTCGTTCCCGGTGTCGGAGAGATAATAGGCGGCTCTCAGCGTGAGGAGAGAATTGACGTTCTCACGGCGCGTATGGCAGAGTGCGGGCTCAACGAGGAAGATTACTGGTGGTATCTCAATCTTCGCCGCTTTGGCGGAACGAAGCACGCAGGCTACGGTCTGGGCTTTGAGCGTATCATTATGTACCTTACGGGTATATCAAATATCCGTGACGTTCTTCCCTACCCCAGAACGGTCGGCAACGCAGAGTATTGATCTAAAATAAATAACTTTAAAGAACCCCACGGGAAATCCGTGGGGTTCTTTAAAGAGCTACGTTAGCAAACCACACGGCAAGATCAATATTCTTGTTATTTTCATCATATTTTTGTATAAAATCAAATTTCGTATTTTAGTTGACAAATCAACAAAAATGTGATAGAATAATGTCGTAACAGTTTAAATTTTGTCTTATAACGGAGGTTCTTTATGGAAAAGCAATATGTTTTATATAATCCTCACGCCGGAAACGGACGGGGTGAAGAAAATGCCCACGCCTTGGAGAATATCGTCACCGATACTCAGCTCGTTTTCTGTGATATGACGAAGATAGAGTCGTATTCCGAGTTTTTTGCAAGTCTTTCCGACGGAGAAAGCATAATAATCTGCGGCGGAGACGGCACGCTTAACCGTTTCGTAAACGACACGAAGGACGTTGAGCTTCCCTCTCCCATATACTATTTTCCTGCGGGAAGCGGCAACGATTTTGCCAACGATCTCGGCAAGAAAACTACCGACAAGCCCTTCCCTATCGACCAATATCTCAAGGATCTTCCCACCGTATACGTAAACGGAATGGAAAGGCTCTTTATCAACGGCATAGGCTACGGTCTTGACGGATACTGCTGCGAGGTGGGTGACAAGATCCGCCAGACCTCAACCAAGCCCGTAAATTACACAGCCATCGCAATAAAGGCACTTCTCTTTACTTATAAGAGAAGCACCGCTACCGTCACGGTGGACGGGGTAACAAAAAAATACAAGGGTGCGTGGATAGCGTCCTCTATGAACGGCCGTTTCTACGGTGGCGGCATGATGCTCGCCCCCGAGCAGGACAGACTGAACGGGGAAAGAACGCTCTCCTTCGCAACGCTCTACCGTGCGGGAAAGCTGAAAACCCTTATGATATTCCCCTCGATCTTCAAGGGTGAGCACGTAAAAAACAAAAAATACTTTGAAACGGTAAAAGGTCACGATATCACCGTTAGCTTCGAGCATCCCACGGCTCTCCAGATAGACGGCGAGACTGTCCTTGGGGTAACGGAATACCGTGTTCTGAGCTCCAAGCTCGCGAGAGAAAAGGTATCCGAAAAGGTGTAAATTACAAAGGGCGATCCAAAATTCAAATTGGACCGCCCCTTTATTATTTTCAAAGCCGCTTTGAGTGCCAAACGCATTCACATAATGCGTGCTGTGTTTATGACTATGAACCGAATGGTAAATATCGCGTGTTTTCATATAAAATTACCTATTGACAAAACGCGAAAAATAGGATATAATATTGTCATAACAGTTCTGCATAACTGACGGATTTGCGGATAACCGCAAGGAAATGCAGGATTATATAGCCGACCGTCTGGGCAATAGGTTTGCAGAACGCTTTCCTGTTGTCTTTTTGTTTTTTTTAGGAGGTAAACTTATGGAACACGTAAATTGGCAAGGATTTCGCGGTGGAGCTTGGCAGGACGAAATAAACGTCCGCGACTTCATTCAGCAGAATTATAAGGAATACGCGGGCAACGCTGATTTTCTCTGCGGAGCTACGGCAAGAACCGACGAGCTTATGAAAAAGGTTCAGATGCTATTTTCACTTGAAAGACAGTACGGCGGAGTGCTTGATATAGACACCGACACTGTCTCTTCTCTCACAAGCTATTCCGCGGGCTACATAGACAAGGAAAATGAGCTGATAGTAGGTATGCAGACCAACCGTCCGCTTAAAAGAGGAGTAAATCCCTTCGGCGGAATGAGAATGGTACGTCAGGCGTGCGAGGCGTACGGCTACAAGCTCAGCCGCAAGGTAGAGGAGGAATTCCGCTTCCGCACCACGCACAACGACGGAGTTTTCCGCGCGTATACCGACGAAATGAGAGCGGCACGTAAATGCCACGTTATCACGGGCTTACCCGACGCATACGGCAGAGGACGTATCATCGGCGACTACCGACGCGTTGCGCTTTACGGTATTGACAGACTTATCGCGGAAAAGAAGAAGGACAAGAACTCTCTTGAGTGCTTCGACGCCGATACCATTCGTCTTGACGAGGAGCTTTTCCAGCAGATAGCCTTTCTTGGTAAGCTCAAGGAAATGGCAGCTATTTACGGCTTTGATATCAGCGAGCCCGCAAAAAATACCCAAGAAGCTATCCAGTGGACGTATTTCGCGTACCTCGGAGCTATCAAGGAGCAGAACGGAGCGGCTATGTCGCTCGGACGTGTAAGCAGCTTCTTCGACATATACATTGAAAGAGATATAGCAAACGGAGTGCTGACCGAGGAGGGTGCGCAGGAGCTTATGGACGATTTCGTAATCAAGCTTCGCATCGCCCGCCATCTCCGTACGCCCGAGTACAACGAGCTTTTCGGCGGAGATCCTATGTGGATAACCGAGGCTGTCGGCGGTATGGGCGAGGACGGAAGAACGCTCGTTACGAAAAGCAGCTTCCGTATGCTCAACACTCTCTATACTCTCGGTCCGTCTCCCGAGCCTAATCTCACCGTGCTTTGGTCAACTGCTCTGCCCGAGGGCTTCAAGCGCTTCTGCGCCAAGGTTTCGGCTGACACCGACTCCATACAGTACGAGAACGACGACGTTATGCGTCCTATCTACGGCGACGATTACGCTATCGCGTGCTGCGTTTCCGCTATGAAGATAGGTAAGCAGATGCAGTTCTTCGGAGCGCGCTGCAACCTTGCTAAGCTTTTGCTCATCGCAATAAACGGCGGCTACGATACGACGAGCGGTATGCATATAGGTCCTCAGATGCCCGTTCTTGATTGCGACAAGCTTGACTACGGCGAGGTCATGGGACGACTTGACGTATACGTTGCGTGGCTGTCTCACCTCTACGTAAATACTATGAACGTCATTCACTATATGCACGACAAGTACGCCTACGAAAAAACTCAGATGGCGCTTCACGACACTGACGTACACAGATTTATGGCGTTCGGTATAGCGGGACTTTCCGTTGTTGCCGACTCACTGAGTGCAATAAAGTACGCGGCGGTACAGCCCATAAAGAATAACGATGGTTATATTGTTGACTTCAACACGGTCGGAGATTTCCCCAAGTTCGGAAACGACGACGACCGAGTTGACCTCATAGCCAAGGAGATGACACATAAGGTTATTACCGAGCTTCGTAAAACGCCGACCTACAGAAACGCGGAGCATACGCTTTCCGTTCTTACCATAACGTCCAACGTTATGTACGGTAAGAACACGGGCGCAACTCCCGACGGAAGAAAGGCATCCGAGCCGTTCGCGCCGGGCGCTAATCCTATGCACAACAGAGAAGAAAACGGCGCGCTCGCGTCACTCAACTCCGTTGCAAAGCTCAGCTACGACGATTGCCGCGACGGTATATCCAACACCTTCTCCATAACACCCGAGGCGCTCGGAAGAACGCAAGACGAAAGAGTGGGCAACCTCGTTGCTATACTCGACGGATATTTTGCAAAGAAGGCGCATCATATAAACGTAAACGTTATGAACAGAGAAACGCTGATGAAGGCGTACGAAAACCCCGAAGCGTACCCCAACCTGACGATACGCGTATCGGGCTACGCCGTAAACTTCTCAAAGCTCTCACGCGAGCAGCAAAGAGAGGTTATCAGCCGTACCTTCCACGAAAGTGTATGAGTATTATGAACACCGAAATACAAGGACGCGTACACTCCGTCCAAAGCCTTGGGGCTTTGGACGGACCGGGCGTCCGTTTCGTGCTTTTTATGCAAGGGTGTAACCTGCGCTGCGGCTGTTGTCACAATCCCGACACGTGGAACGCGTCGGAAGGAACGCTTATGAGCGCGGAGGACGTCTTAAAAAAAGCATCGCGCTACAAAGAATACTTTGGCAAGGACGGCGGTATTACCATCTCGGGCGGAGAGCCGCTTTTGCAGGCTGATTTCGTAAGACGGGTATTCGAGCTTTGCCACGAGGAAGGAATAAATACCTGTCTTGACACGTCGGG
>JAZOON010000195.1:0-16768 GCA_045655045.1 Eubacteriales bacterium
AGGCGAAAATACCTTTTGAAAGTCATATTTTCCCCGAAGGCGTACACGGACTTGCTCTTTGTAATTCCGAAACCAATGAAGGAAGAGCAAATCTCACCGTTCCTCACGCCGAATGTTGGGCATCCTTGGCGGTCAATTGGATAAAAGATATGTTTTAGAAAAGTACGGCACTCCGTTTTGGAGTGCCGCATTTTTTTACGCCCAGCTCATTGTTGTGGGCTTTTCCTCTTCAATTATGATATCCTTAAGGAAGGCAACTGCCTTGCGAAGTCCTTCATCGATAGACATTACGCTGTCCTCGTGCTCGATAGAAAGGACCTTGTCGTATCCGCAAAGACGGAGATTTGACACAAGGTCTCTCCAATAGCTTTCGTTGTTTCCGTATCCAACGGTACGGAATACCCATGCTCTTTCAAGCTCCTTGCCGTAGTGCTTGGTATCAAGCACGCCGTTTTTAGCCGTATTATACTTATCAATCTTAGTGTCCTTAGCGTGTACGTGGTAAATAGCGCCCTTAAGCTCGCGTATAGCGGCAACGGGATCCATTCCCTGCCAGATAAGGTGCGAGGGGTCGAAGTTCGCTCCTATAACGTCACCTACCGCCGCTCTCAGTTTAAGGAGCGTTTCGGGATTGTATACGCAAAAGCCCGGGTGCATCTCAAACGCAACTCTGACTCCGTGAGCCTTACAGAAGGCTCCCATCTCCGTCCAATAAGGAATTACCTTTTCCTTCCACTGCCACTCGAGTATCTCTATATAATCCTCGGGCCAAGCGCACGTTACCCAGTTGGGAAGCTTTGCTCCCTCGTGATCCCCAGGGCATCCCGAGAAGGTTATAACCGTATCAACTCCGAGCTTTTCGGCAAGAAGAACGGCATTCTTGAAGTCCTCGTGATACTGCGCCGCAATTTCCTTGTTAGGATGAAGGGGATTTCCGTGAGCCGCAAGAGCGCATATCTCAACGTCGTACTTCTTGAAGGTTGCAACGAACTCGTCATACTTCTTTTGGTCTGCCAAAAGCTCTGCGGGATTGCAGTGAGCCTTTCCAGGGTATCCGCCAGCGCCGATCTCGGCGGTATGTACGCCAAGTCCTGAAAGTATGCTCAAGGTCTCGTCAAGACTTTTTGAGCCGTAAAGATTTGCAAGAACGCTTAATTTCATAATTTTTTCCTCACTTGTATATTTTTAAATTTTTATTTTAACTTAACCTTGTGAATATCTCTTTCCCTTTGAGATATTATCTCCCAAAAGCTCGGAAACGGTAACTACGTCGTAGCCCTCCTCGTTGAGTCTTTTGAGTATTATTTCCACTGCGTCGGCAGTGTTTTCGTATATGTCGTGCATAAGTATTATGCTTCCGTCCTTAACGCTTGACATAACGTTATTTACGATAGTCTCAACGTTTTGCTCTTTTTTGTCGGCAGCCGTTGATTTATATCGCCAATCCTCCGAGTCCACGCTCCACATTATAACGGAATACTCACAGCTCTTTATTCGCGCATCGGTTATTTCTCCGCCCACGGGACGCATAAGACTTACAGAATATTTGGGCAGCACTTTCGTTATCGCTTTCTTGGTATCCGACAGCTCACCTAAGTATACGCTATCCGAACAGGAATCGTAATAAACCTCGTGCGTGTATCCGTGTATTCCTATCTCGTTTCCCTTCTCCGCAACGTATTTCATTGCTGAAGCTCCATTATAATCCTTTCCGTCGACTCGGTTTCCGACCACAAAAAACGTGGCGTGATATCCGTATTTTGCAAGCTCGTCCGCTATACGCTTCGTGTAATTATTATGAGGACCGTCGTCAAGCGTAAGCGCCACGCGTTTGTCATAATTTTTCTTTTTTGTCTGCGCCTCTGTCCGCTTTTCTGACTTTTGTTCCTTATAAGCGGGCGCGGCTTCACCGCGAGCCTCCCAGCTTCGGTATATCTCGTCCTTATCTGAGCAACCGCCAAGCGTTACGCACAAAAGCAAAACAAGACACAAAATTCTCGTAAAGCCTTTGAGTATATCAGAACTCCTGCTCCATAAGCCTCTTGTTAAACTCCTCCGCCGTATTATATCCCATCTTCTTCTGACGGTTATTCATAGCGGCAATTTCAAGAACTACCGCAAGGTTACGTCCCGGATGCACGGGTATTGTCAAGGCAGGTACGTTAATACCCAAAATATTCTCGAATTGCTCCTCAAGACCGAAGCGGTCGTACATTTTTTCAGGCTTCCAATGCTCCAGATTTATAACGAGGTCTATCTTTTCCGTTGCCTTTACCGCGCCCATACCGAAAAGTCTGCGAACGTCAACTATACCAATTCCGCGAAGCTCTATGTAGTATCGGATAAGCTCGGGCGCGCTTCCTACAAGAGTCTTTGCAGAAACCCTCTTTATTTCCACGGCATCGTCGGCGATAAGTCTATGTCCCCTTTTTACAAGCTCTATTGCCGTTTCGCTCTTACCTATTCCGCTCTCCCCAAGTATGAGCATACCTTCGCCGTAGACCTCAACGAGTCCACCGTGCCGAGTTATACGCGGAGCAAGGCTTGTATTAAGATGAGCAATGAGAGAGGCAAGAAATTCACTTGTGCGGACCTTTGTGCGCAGAAGCGGAACTCCGTATTTTTTAGCCGCATCTATTGCCTCGTCAAAAACGGGCAATCCCGAAGTACACACCACAGCCACGGGCTTAAGCTTCAAAAAGGCATCTATCCTTGAAAGTCGCTCCTCACCTGTAAGCTCACTCAGATACTTGGTTTCCGCTTTACCTATAATCTGTATTCTCAACGGATCGAAAAGCTCCAGAAATCCCGCAAGAGCAAGTCCCGGACGATCCACCTCTGTGCTTGATATTTTTATATCCGAGGCTGCCTCGGGCAAATATATCTCCTCAAGCTGAAATTCCTTTATGATAAATTCAAGAGAAATACTGTATTTTGATTTCATCGGTATACCTCCCTTTTACATTTTTCTTATTATATCATACATTCCGAAAAAATGGAAGAGCTTTTAAAACTTTTCTGCCGATATGTCGAATTTTATTTTTATTCGTCACAAGGAAAAAGAAATTTCTCGATTATTCATATTATAGTAATAAAATTGTGTTATAATTTCTTTTAAGTATGTTCATAGCGAGGTTTTTTATGAGGACTAAGTTTTTTTTGAGACTGCTTTGCGCTTGTCTTATTTTAATAATTTCCGTCTCACTCTTCACGGGCTGTAAATCAAGAGAACTCTCTCCCGACAGACTTTCAAAGAAAGAGGTGGGTGAGGTCGCAGATAACACGGTTTATTACGATGAGCTTTACACGCTTGCTAAGCTTTCATACGAAGAGGGTATGACGGCGGACGAGCTTTGGAACGCCGTTAGTGGCAAGCTCGTTGAGAACTATGCCAAGCTTGAGCTTTGCGAAAAATACGGTGTCGATTATGATGAGGACGAGCTTGACGAGGATATACAAACCTCCGTTGACTCTATGATAAACGACTCCTTCGGCGGTGACAGAGACGCCTATCTTGAAGCGCTCCGTGGAATGAGCACCGATAGATACACACGATTTAACATAAAGGTCGAGCTTCTTTATTCACAGCTTCCAAACGCAATAGCATCGGCTGACGGTATGTCCGCTGACGAGGACGAGGTCGTCGAATACATAGAAAACAATTTCGTTCGAACCAAGCACTTTATGGTAGCAAACAACGAGGGCGAGGACAAGGGAGAAAATCTCAAAAAGGCTCAAGCCGCGCTTGATGCTCTCCGTTCGGAAAAAACCACCCTCAACTCGCTGATAGGCGGAAAATATAAGGTTGACGGCAAGACTCTTATAAACGACGATCTTCTCATTCCTATGGACGGCTACACCTTCGGTGAGGGAACGATGGACGAGGCTTATGAAAAAGCCGCGTATTCCCTTAAGGTCGGAGAGTTCAGCGAGGTGATCACTGCCTCGGGTGAGGATTCGTACACAGGCGAGCGAATAGAATGCTATTACGTAATAGAGCGTCTGCCGCTTACCGAGGATTTCATAAAGGAAAATTATGCTTCCCTTTACGAAACCTATTCAAACGTTATCGTTCAGCAAAAGCTGACGGAACAGATATCCACTCTTACGTTTAAGCCTAACGATTTTGCAGATTCTCTTAATATTCTTGAGCTTGAGGACGTTAAGGTCGGAACAGACGTTACTCTTATCGTTATCGTTTGCTCTGTTATAACGGCTACGCTTGCGCTTGCCGCAGTTATCGTTCTGTTGGTTATACGTTCTCGGAAAAAGAAACTTATTCTCGCGTCGGGCAAAGCTACGGGCAAGAAAAAAATAAAATGAAAAAGAGAATTTTATCTGCCCTACTTGCCGTTTTGCTTCTGTGCTGTACCGTGTTAGCGGGGTGCGCTAAATACAAAAGCATTTCTCCGAAGGACGGCGACCTCACTGTCGTAGGACACGTTGGAGACAGAGAGGTGTATCTTGAGGAGCTGAGATTCGTCGTTTATACGCACCGTCAGCTGCTCATAGAAAGATACGGCGAGGGTATATTTGACGGTGAGGACAAGGAGTATTATCTCTCTCTTCTTGCAGAACGCGTATGCGCAAACGTAACGGCAGATTACGCAGCGCTTTCGCTTTGCGACGAGGTTGGTATCGGAATGGGCGAGAGTGCCATACTCGATGCCGTTGACAGGCGTATGTCGGAAACGGTCGAGGAGATCGGCGGTATGAGAGAATATAAAAAATTTCTCAAAGAGAACAACCTGACCGACCATATGCTCCGCCGCTCCGTTGAGATAAGCCTTATGCAAAACGAGCTTATGTACGTTTATATCGACGACCTTTCGCTCATTTCAAGCAGCGACGAGGAAATATACGAGATAATCAAAAAGGATTTTATAACCGTTCGTCACGTTTTTATCCCTCATTCCGAAGAGAATGCGAGTAAAAAAATTGCAGAGGCAAAAGCCTTGCTGGACGGCGGAAATGATTTCTCAGCCGTGATTGACGAGTTTGGGCAAGACGGGGATATGACCTCAGAGGGTATTTTCATACTCCACGGATATATGACGGAAGACTACGAAAGCATAGCCTTCAAGCTCCGCGTGGGCGAGCGCTCGGACGTTGTTGAGGACGAGCACGGCTACTACGTTATTGAGCGACTGAAAATGGACACTGCAAAAATTCTTTTACAGATGGACCGTCTTAAGGAGCTTTATCAGACGTACACCTTTTACGCTATGTTAGACGAACGGCAAGCTACTCTGACATTCGTCCCGAACGACGCAGGTCAGGCATATTTGGACGATCCTTTCTCAGAATAAAAGAGGTATTTTATGAAAAGACACGGGCGAAGATCGCGTTATCGCAGAAGTATGCGCCATAAAAACGGAATACTTATTTGTCTGCCTATCGCGCTTTGCACGGTCATTACGGTAGTTATACTCTTCGTTATAGTAGGCAACGCCTTGGGCAAAAAGGTGGCGCAGAGCGAGGAAAGCCGAAGGACGGCAAACACCCAAGAAACGGAATCCGCCGCGCACGCTGTGCCGCGAAGCGTCAGAGCATGCTCGGTACCATTGTCCGAAAACGGTTCAAACCTTGAGGACAGAATAAAGAGCGCCGCAGACCAAGGCTTTGATTCTGCCTGCTTTGATCTTGAAGCAAAGGACGGCTCTGTACTTTATTATTCGGACGTTGCCATTTCTGCGGGTTATCTTCAATCCGACGCAAAGCTCAAAAAGCTTTCTTCCGCAATAGAGCTTTATAAGGAGGGCGGTCTTTATTCCATTGGAATTACGTATCTCTCCAAAATGAACGTTGATGATGACCTGAAACGAAGTATGGCGGCGGGATATTACGCGTCCTTGTGTGCCGAGTCAGTCCGCGCAGGAGTTGACGACGTTCTGCTCTGCCCCGTTGGAATATCCACCGACAGATATTCGGAGCTTGTGGGTATAGCCGAGGAAATACACCGACTTTGCGACGGCGCGACCGTTGGAGTTGCCCTTCCCCCTTCTGCTGTTTCGGCGGATGGCGGCGAGGCTCTCGTTGACCTTTTATGGAGTGAATTTGACTACTTGGCGGTCGATCTGACGTCCGCTCCCGCCGAGGAAGAAGAGATTCCCGAAAAAATCGACCGCGAGCTTGGTGGAATGCTTTATTATCTTCTTCGCTACAATATGCGAGCATTAGTACCACGCACACAAGATGCCGCGCTTGCGGAAAAAATAATTGAAGCAATAAAATCAAACGGCTCTCAAAACATTCAGTTTATGCCGTAAAAATATATTTTTCAATAGGAGTTATTATGCAAAGAGAACGACTTTCTTCACGACTTGGATTTATCCTACTGAGCGCGGGATGCGCTATCGGTGTAGGTAACGTATGGAAATTCCCCACAGTTACGGGACAAAACGGCGGCGGACTTTTCGTGCTTATCTACGTGCTTTTCCTCGTCATTATGGGTATTCCCGTTATGACAATGGAATTTTCAATGGGACGCGCGTCACAAAAAAGCCCCGTAAAAATGTACGAGGAGCTGACCCCTGAAAAGAAGATCTGGCGTCCTCACGGTTACGCTTGCCTTATCGGAAACGTAATTCTTATGATGTTTTACACCGTCGTTTCCGCTTGGATGCTTCAATATTTCTTCTTTACTGTAACGGGTAAGTTCAGCGGTATGCAGACAGCTTCCGAGGTTTCGGGCGTATTTGGCGATATGCTTGCTAATCCCTTGATGCTTATGTTGTTTGTCGGAATAGTAGTTGTTATCGGCTTTGGCGTTTGTGCTATAGGTGTTCAAAAGGGACTTGAGCGCGTAACGAAGTGGATGATGCTCGCCCTTCTCGGTATAATGGTAGTGCTCGCGATCCGCGGCTTTACGCTTGACGGAGCGGCAGACGGACTTAAATTCTACCTCGTTCCAAACCTTGATGCTTTCAAAACCCCGGGTGACGTATTCAACGTTATCGTTGCGGCAATGAATCAGGCATTCTTCACCCTGAGCCTTGGTATCGGATCAATTGCTATATTCGGTAGCTTTATCGGCAAAGACCGCTCTCTTATGGGAGAAGGTATAAACGTGGCTATCCTTGACACGAGTGTGGCTATTATGTCGGGACTTATCATTTTCCCCGCTTGCTTTACATACGACGTTGAGGTGTCGGCAGGTCCTTCGCTCATCTTCCAGACTCTTCCTCACGTATTCAACAACATGTGGGGCGGTCGCGTATTCGGAAGTCTGTTCTTTATCTTTATGTCTTTCGCGGCGCTTTCCACCGTGCTTGCCGTTTTTCAGAACATTCTTTCCTGCACGGAAGAGCTGTTCGGTTGGAGCAAAAAGAAGGCTTGTCTCATAGACGGAATCGCTATTTTCACGCTTTCTCTTCCCTGTATCTTAGGCTTCAATCTCTTATCGTCCTTCCAGCCTCTCGGCGCGGGAAGCGGCGTTCTTGACCTTGAGGATTATATCGTAAGTAATATTCTTCTTCCGCTCGGAGCATTGATAATCGTACTTTTCTGTACCACCAAAAAAGGCTGGGGATGGGACAATTTCGTTGCAGAAGCGAACACGGGAAAGGGCTTTAAAGTCAAAAAATGGATGCGTCTGTATATGAAATTCGTGCTTCCTATCATAATAGGCACTATTCTGATAATCGGTGTTATTTCTCCTTTTACGGATCTGATATGATTTTTTAATATAAAGGAAAACGGTCGAGTCAATTTTGACTCGACCGTTTTCTTTATTTGTTATTTATCAAGCGTAAAGCTCTTGGTAAGCAAGAGGTTGTCTGCATATCCCGTGGAAAGTGTAAATTCGCCCGCCTCGGAAATATAATTGCAACTTGCATCGTAAAATCTGAGCATGGGCTCACTTACCTTAAACTCAACCGTTTTGGTTTCATACGCGCCAAGCTCTATCTTTTCAAATCCGACAAGAGACTGAATGGGACGAACCGTAGACGCAACGAGATCGCGCATATAAAGCTGAACTACTTCTTTTCCCGTTACCTCGCTATCGTTTCGAACGGTGATCCTTACGGTTATTTCACCGTCAGGCGTAAGCGTATCACTGTCAAGCTCCAAAGCTTCATACACGAAATTGGAATACGAAAGTCCAAAGCCAAATGGGTATAACGGAAGATTTCCACAGCCTATGTAGTTGGATGCATAAGCCTGATGAACGTCCTCCGCAGTCCTCTTGGGTCTGCCCGTAATAGGATGGTTATAGTATATAGGACACTGTCCGACAGCCTTGGGGAAGCTCATCGTAACCTTACCCGACGGATTAGCTCTGCCAAACAGCAGCTCTGCCGCCGCGTTACCGCCTTCACTTCCGGGGAACCATATATCAAGTATTGCAGGAACGGTCGCGTCAAGCTCCGTGAGCGTAAGCGGTCTTCCGTTAAATATAATCGCTACCGCGTTGGGATTTACCTTCGTGACCTCTTTTACAAGCTCCATTTGAACTCCGGGAAGTCCTATATCCGAACGGCTGTTTCCCTCTCCGCTGTATTTCTGTGGCTCTCCAAGACAGAAAATTACAACGTCTGCCTTCTTTGCTGCCTTTTTAGCCTTCGCAAAGCCGTCCGTCGAAAGCTCGTCGTGTCTTGCCGAGCATCCCTCAACGGCAATGACCTTATCCTCACCGAGAAGCGCCTTTATTCCCTCATAAACGGAAACGCATTCCTCGTCCTTTCCGTCACAGCTCCAAAAGCCCTTTATCTCGTTAGTCGTTGCAAAGGGTCCTATGAGCGCCACCTTGCGAACGTTCTCGGACAACGGAAGAATTCCGTCGTTCTTAAGCAATACCGCGCATTCCTCTGCCGCCTTGCGCGCAAGCGCTCTGTTCTCGGCAGTAAGCGTCACCTCACGGGATCTTTCGACAGACGCGCCGTGATAAGGATCGTCAAACAATCCCAGCTCCTCCTTGAATTCGAGCATCTTCATAACCGCTGCGTCAACGTCAGCCTCTGAGATATAGCCTTCTTCTATAAGCTTCTTGAGGGAAGAATAGTATCCCGTTGACATCATATCCATATGACATCCGCACTCAAATGCCATTTTTGCGGCTTCCTTAGTATCAGAAACTATACCGTGCTTGATAAGCTCGCCTATCGCGTTATAGTCACTTATGACTATTCCGTCATATTTCCACTCGTCGCGAAGAACGTTTCTCATAAGCCATTTGTTTCCGATTGACGGAACGCCGTTCAGCGAGTTAAAGGACGGCATAAGCATCTTAACACCCGCATCGATACAAGCCTTGTATGCGGGGAAATAGTATTCACGAAGCAGCCTTTCGGAAATTTCAACGGTATTGTAATCTCTTCCCGCTTCCGCGCCGCCGTATGCCGCAAAATGCTTTACACAGGTAGCCATACTGTCACGGTCTGCTATACTCTCTCCCTGAAACGCCTTTACCTGCGCCGCTCCCATAACTCCGTTGAGATATGGGTCCTCGCCGCACGTTTCCATTACTCTTCCCCAGCGAGCGTCGCGAACGTAATCCACCATAGGCGTAAACGTTACCTGAACACCGCCTGCCGATGCCTCTCTTGCCGCCATTTTTGAGCATTCCGCCACAAGCTCGGGATCAAACGAAGCGCCCATAGCCAAAGGAATTGGGAATATGGTACGGTATCCGTGAATTACGTCCATCATAAATACGAGCGGGATCTTATTTCTGTCCTCTGCCATATGCTTATCCTGAATTGCGATCATTTCCTCAACTCCGTGGAAGTTGAGCGCGCTTCCGACATTTTTGATGTCATCGGGATCAATGCCGAATTTTTGCGCGGGTCCCGTTATCTCTGCCGCGCTGTCACCGAAGAAATTTGCGTTAAGCTGAATAAGCTGACCTATTTTTTCATCAATAGTCATCTGTGATAGTATTTCTTTTAAATCTACGTTTGACATTTTCTCTCCTTACGTTTTATCATTATTCTATTTTAAATTTTTCTTAGCTTAGCGAAGCTTCCCATTAACTTCTTAGTTCCCGCATTATCAAATATGACCTCGTAAAGCACGTCGGCTCCCATCGGCTTGACGCTGAGTATTTCACCCTCGCCAAATACTCTGTGTCCAACTCTGTCTCCCACCTCAAGCGTTACGGACGGCGCGCTCGGGGCAACTCTTTTTGCCGCGGGCGGCGTAAAGCCCGATGGTACGTCATCTCGCGCAGAATAATAAACCTTAGGACGCTGCGGCGTGTATGCGTACACGTCAACATCGGGAGTTTCGTTGCTTATGAGCGCCTTTGGTATGTCCTCTATAAATCTTGAGAGAGGATTGTACGACGTTTGATTATAAAGCATTCTGTTGCGCGTATGCGTTACGTATATCTTATCCTTGGCTCTCGTCAGGGCAACGTACGCAAGTCTGCGCTCTTCCTCCATTTCCGCCGCATCGATGGAATTTATATTCTGATTTCCCGGGAACACGCCCTCCTCCATCGCGGGAAGGAATACTACGGGAAATTCAAGTCCCTTTGCGGAGTGTACCGTCATAAGCACCACCGCATCCGCGTCCTTATCGTATTTATCGACGTCTGCCACGAGCGCGCATCTTTCAAGGAATGCGCTGAGCACGTCAAGCGCAGTTGCGCCGACGGCTACGGCAAACGGATCGCGTCCGTCGTCCGTTACGGTATTAAGCGAAGCTCTGTACTCCTCCTCAAAGTCTATAACGCCCGAAACGAATTCCTCAAGGTTATCAAGCCTCTCCTTTTCCTCCTCGCCCGCCTCGACAAGCATCTGTCTGTAGCCTGAAGCGTCAATAAGATTTCTGACGAAGCTCTCAAGAGATATATCACCGCGCAAGGACGAATAAAGATTTTCAATAAGCATCGCAAAGTCGCGAAGCTTATTTACCGAGCGACCGAGGGCAACGTATTTATCCGCGTTTTTCATAACGCTCACAGGGTCCGTTCCCTGCTCGTCGGCAATAGCGAAGACTCCCTCTACCGTTTTCTCGCCTATAGTCCTTCTCGGTACGTTGATTATTCTCTTAAGGCGCTCTCTGTCGGAGCGGTTGAGTATAACGTACATATATGCGAGAATATCCTTTATTTCCTTACGCTCGTAAAAGCTCTGCCCCGAAAGGGTAACGTGTGGTATACCGTTTGCCGACATAGTCGTTTCTATCGAGTTTGAAATGGCGTTCAGTCGGTACAGCACGGCAATATCGCGATACTTATATTTACCGCTTACGACAAGCTCGTTTATCTTGTCGCACACGTATATTGCCTCGCTCTTCTGCGTTTCGCTCTTGTGTAAGGTGATCGTCGATCTATCGTTTCTCTCTGTGTATAAGCTCTTACCCATTCTGGTCTTATTTTTAGAGATCACCGCATTCGCAGCATCAAGGATACAATTCGTAGAACGGTAATTACGCTCAAGTCTTATGACCTGCGTTCCCTTCTGTCTGCCGAAATTGATTATATTTTCAACGACCGCGCCACGGAAGCGGTAAATGCTCTGATCGTCGTCACCGACGACCATAACGTTATTATGTACTCTGCCAAGAAGCTGCGTCAGCTTAAGCTGAGCTTGGTTGGTATCCTGAAACTCGTCAACAAGCACGTATCTGAACTTGTTTCCGTAATACTCTGCCGCCTCGGAAAAGTTTTCAAGTATATTGACCGCCTGCATAATTATATCGTCAAAGTCAAGCGCGTTGCAGTCAACGAGCCTCTGCTGATATTTTGCGTAAACTAACGCTATTTTCTCGCGGCGGTAATCTCCCGTCACGCTCATCTTATACATATCGGGAGTCATAAGCGCGTTCTTTGCTTTGCTTATCTCCGAGCGCACGCTCTTTATCGGCAGCGATTTTTCGTCAATACGAAGCTCCTTTAAAACGTCCTTCAGCACAGACTTCGTGTTGTCCGTATCGTATATTGAAAAATCCGCTCTGTAATTTATAAAATCCGCGTATCTTCGTATAATTCTCACGCACACGGAGTGAAACGTTCCCGCCCATATGTCGTCAACGTTTACGTTCTCCCCAAGATTTACGGCAAGTCTTTGTCTTATCTCCTCTGCCGCCTTTTTAGTAAAGGTTATGGCAAGTATATTCCAAGGTGAACAAGGACGCTCACGAAATTCGTCAAGCACGCGCGCCATTTGCTCCTTTGGAAGCTTTAGCGCCGTCTCTAAATATTTTATCTTTTCATCATTAACTTCGGTCGGAACGTATTTACTGTAATACGCGTTGCCGTATTTTATTATAAACCCAACTCGGTTTACAAGCACGGTGGTTTTTCCGCTTCCCGCACCCGCAAGCACTAAAAGCGAGCCTTCCGTCTGAAAAACGGCTTTTCTTTGATCAGAATTCAAAAAATCGTAATAACGGTCAAAAAGCTCACGCTTGAGCCACAGATATCTTTCCCCTGTTTCTGTCATCACTTCTCCTGTTCGTCGTGCATCTTGTTAAGTAACTTAAGTATTTTTTCATTTTGCTCTTCCCTTGCGCGTCTGTCAAGGGTTTCGTAAGCGTTCTCTTCACTGAAAATCTCTTCGTACTCTTCGTCTTGAAGCTCTTCCGCATCTTGCTTTTTATATTTTACGAAAACGTTCATCTCGGCAAGGCTCTCCGCCCTTGAGGTAATAAAGATGACCGCTACGGTCGCCGCAAAGAGAACAAACGTGATTATAGCTGTGTCAAAGGGCTCACAGATGAGTTTGACGTGGTAGTGAAGCACGTTTTCGTATATCAACGGCAATATTCTCGGGAAGAGGGCAAGCGGCAGAATAAGCGCATAGTAAATACACAAAACCGCTCTGTTCGGAACGAGCGTTATAAAAAGTATTCTGCTCTTACTCTCCTTACATCCGTTCGCAAAGAAGCGAAACGCCGTTACGGACGCATATACCGCCGACACCGTTCCGAGCGCAAACAGCAAAAATAAAATTATTATTATTCCGAAAACAGTCCCCGCGAAATCCGCGGTCACCTGAACCTGCTCTGCCGTACCGAATAAATATTCTCTCACAGTTTCCCAAGAGTTGGAAATAAGCTCAAAAGCTGATATTTTCTTATGTAAACCCACGTCAGCCGTAACAAAGCTATAGCAAGGGATACACATAAGCAAAAGCATTATGATCGGAGTGATCATAGGTAAAATGTATCTGAAATATATAAGTCCCCGTCGGGTGTTTTTTTTCATATTTATATCCTCTCAGTTTTTACAGCGTAAAGCCGTTTGGTAAAAGCTCACCGAGCGTGCCTTCGCTTTCGTCCGAATATATTATTTTAGTTCTTGGGGAGAAAAACTCCGACATGACCTGTCTGCAAACTCCGCACGGAAAGCATCTGTCACTTGCCTTTTCTCCTGCCATTCCGCCAACCACCGCAATAGCGGAAAAATCCTTTTTTCCCTCGCTGACGGCTTTAAATATCGCTACTCTTTCGGCGCAGCACGTCGGCGAAAACGAAGCGTTTTCAACGTTACATCCGCAAAAAACGCTTCCGTCGGCGCAAAGGACCGCCGCTCCAACGGCAAATCCCGAATATGGAGCGTAAGCGTTTTTTCTTGCGTTTTCTGCAAGCTCTACAAGCTGCTTTGAAGTCATTTTTATTCCCCCAATGCTTTTAATACTATATCGGATATCCAATAAAATCCCTTTACTGTACCGTGGTTTTCGGCTTTGGCGCTCGGCGAATACACTATGCACGGTGTATACTCTCTGGTGTGGTCAGTGCTTTTCTCAAAGCTTGGGTCGCAGCCATGGTCTGCCGTGATTATCAGCATATCCCCGTCTCTCATACCCACTAAAAAATCTCCCAACCATCGGTCAAAGGCGTTAAGACCTTCAGCATATCCCACGGTGTCTCTTCTGTGTCCCCACAGCATATCAAAATCCACGAGATTTACAAAGCACAGTCCTCGGAAATCCTTAGCCTGATATTGAGAGCAAGCCTCCATTCCCTCTTCATTGGAATGGGTATATCGCTCTTGTGTAAATCCCTTACCCGCAAATATATCGGATATCTTTCCGACGGCTACCGTCTCAAATCCCTTTTGCATAAGGCTCTCCGCAAGAAGCCCGTTTGGAGGAGATATCGAAAAATCACGTCTGTCCGCGGTACGCTCAAAGCCACCGACGCTACCCGTAAACGGACGGGCGATTATTCTTCCCACACCGTATTTTTCTCCCTGCATTATCTCTCTTGCCTGACGGCAGTAATGATAAAGAGTATCAAGCGCTACGACATCCGTGTGCGCCGCTATCTGCAAAACACTGTCAGCAGACGTATAAACTATCAGCTTTCCGCTTTTTATATGCTCCTCGCCAAAATCGTTTATTACGGCTGTTCCCGAATACGCTTTATTACAAAGAATTCCCCGTCCCCACGCTTTGGTAAGTCGGTCGGTTATCTCCTTTGGAAAGCCGCAAGGAAAGGTAGGCAAAGGGGTGCTTGACACGTGTCCGCATATCTCCCAATGTCCCGTAGTCGTGTCCTTACCCGCAGACATCTCCACAAGCCGCGCCACCGACGCAAGCGGTGCGTCAGCCTTGCCAAGAAAATCAAGTCCGTCTATATTACCTATACCAAGCCTTACAAGGTTCGGTATATCAAGTATTCCCGTCTCGTGAAGGCTTCTCAAGGTATGCGCGCCCTTATCGCCGAAGCTTTTCGCGTCGGGTGCTTCACCCGCGCCGAGGCTGTCGAGAACTATGAGAAACACTCTCCGCGCCCTCATATTTTGCCCTCGCTCTGCATTTTAGCCGCAACGTCAAGCGCAAGCCTCATCATATCGGTAAATCCGCTCATTCTCTCGTCGGACGTCGTGCTTTCTCCCGTAACGAGCGAGTCGGATACCGTGCATATAGCAAGCGCCTTTTTACCAGCTCTCGCCGCATTCATATAAAGCGCCGCCGCTTCCATTTCAACGGCAAGAACGCCCATTTTCTGCCACTTTATACCGCCCCCCGCATCATCGTAAAACGTGTCGGACGAGAAAAGATTTCCAACGTGATATTTCAATTCTCGCTGCTTTGCGAGCTCTACCGCGCATTCAAGTGTCGCGTAGTCACAAATAGGAGCAAACGAGCCGCCAAGCTCATATTGAGACGCATACGCGGAGTTCGTGCAAGCGCCCATTCCGAAAACGATATCACGCACTCCGACGCTCTCTTGCAACGCTCCCGCAGAGCCTATTCTTATTATCAGGTCAACGTCGTAAAAATTGTAAAGCTCGTAGCTGTATATACCTATTGACGGCATACCCATACCGCTTGCCATAACCGATACTCTCTGCCCGTTCCAAAAACCCGTATAGCCCTGTACGCCGCGAACGTTATTGAAAAGTCTTGCGTCCTCAATAAAATTCTTAGCAACAAATTCAGAGCGCAACGGATCTCCGGGCATAAGTACCACCTTTGCTATTTCGTCCTTTTGAGCCTTGATATGCGGCGTGGGAACGTTTTTCTGTGACATAACCGTCTCCTTAAATTTATTTTGAAAGCAAGCCTTCCATATAGTATGAAGCCTCCATATCCGCTACGCAAAGCGCAAAGGCTAAAGGAAACATCTCAAGTGCGCGACCTATCTGGTTTGCGTCCTCGGGACCTGAAAATCCCATATGGTATCTTATAGCGAATGCCTCGTCGCGATTGAGCTTCATAAATCCTGATATAATATAAACTGACTTTTCACCGTGACCGTAAGGAAGCGAGTCCTCTATGGTATAATACGGAACGCTCTCCCATACTCCGTTTTTCTTGACGTTTCTCATCTCGGTCTTATAAAAATTAGTCTTACAAAGGTCGTGCAAAAGCGCAACTATAGCAAGACTTTCATCACTGAAATGAAAGCCGTATTTCTCCTTGAAGCGCGGACGGTTCACGAAATCGCAAAGGCACTCGTATACGTTGAGGCTGTGCTCAAGCAGTCCGCCCTCGTAAGCTCCGTGAAAACGCGTTGATGCGGGAGCATCAAAGAAATCAGTTTTATTTTCTATGTAATCAAGCAGCTTGTCAGCTCCCTCACGGGTAATAAATTTGTTATAGATCTCAAGAAATTTTTCTCTGTTTGCCATTACAAAACCTCACAAATAAAATATATATATATTTTATCACATTTTGAAAAATAAATCAACGATTTTTTTAAATTAAAGCCTTAATTTTAACACGAAAAAGAACAGACGTTTTTCCATATTTTCTCTTTAATAAACCAAGTTATTTTGTGAACAATAATAGCAGAGCGAGGAAAAACGCTATTCTGCTTTACGGCGCGGATGCGCTGCCGATGTGGAGGCGCAAGGTAAGACACGGACGGCTTCGCTGATATCCGTCCATCTTTTACCTCTTTCATCGCTCGATAAAATAGATAGTTCAGAACAGGAGAAAATCAAAATGGCAAACAAGAATGTAGTGCCTGAGGCTAAAGAGGCTCTTAACAAGTTTAAGATGCAGGCTGCAAGCGAGGTTGGTGTAAACCTTAAGAACGGTTACAACGGTGACCTCACTTCCAAGCAGGCTGGTAGCGTTGGCGGTCAGATGGTTAAGAAGATGATCGAAAGCTACGAGAACTCTATCAAGAACAATACTAACGCCTAAGTTAGTCATTCCTTGAGAAAAAGGGTAAGTTCAATCTGAACTTGCCCTTTTTTGCTTTTGTGTGTTGACAAAAGGTAAATTTTAGTTTATAATATAGTATTATGTACTATTGTGTTTTTCTTAGGAGGACTTATGACTATTTATGACGAGTTAGTTGCCAGAGGACTTATTGCTCAGGTGACGGACGAAAATGAGATCAAGGAGCTTATCAACAA
>JAZOON010000196.1:0-6048 GCA_045655045.1 Eubacteriales bacterium
AATCAACGATGCGCACCTTGAGGTTATCGCAGCGCAGAGAAAGAGACTCGGCACTACTCGTGGCTTTATCGCAGTTAAGCCTAACTGCTCTATTCAGTCCTACGTTCCCGCGCTTACTCCCCTTCGCAAGTACGGTATCAAGGAAGTCGTTGCCACCACGTATCAGGCTATCTCAGGCGCGGGTAAGACCTTCAACGAATGGCCCGAAATGATAGATAACGTAATTCCCTTTATCGGCGGCGAGGAAGAAAAGAGCGAGCAAGAGCCTCTCCGCGTTTGGGGTAAGGTTGAGAACGGCGAGATTGTCAAGGCTGACGCTCCCGTTATCACCACTCAGTGTATCCGCGTTCCCGTTACCGACGGACATACGGCGGCAGTTTTCGTAAGATTTGAAAACAAGCCCACTAAGGAAGAAATACTCGAAGCTTGGAAGAGCTTTAAGGGTAAGCCTCAGGAGCTTGGACTTCCCCACGCTCCCGAGCAGTTCATCACCTACTTTGAAGAAGACAACCGTCCTCAGGCGGCTCTTGACCGCGACATATACGGCGGTATGGGCGTGACCGTGGGCAGACTTCGTGAGGACAGCGTTTACGACTACAAGTTCGTAGGTCTTTCACACAACACTCTCCGCGGCGCGGCAGGTGGCGCTGTGCTTATCGCAGAGCTTCTTTACAGAGAAGGTTATTTCAACTGATAAATAATTACGGAAAACGGCTGTCTCAAATACAGATTTGAGACAGCCGTTTTGTTATTTTTATTATATATCCGCGTCCTTCATATACTCGTTTCCGTGCTCCGCGATAAACTGCTTACGCGCGGGGAGATTGTCGCCAAGCAGTGTATCGAACATTTGCTCGGTGAGGGCGGCATCGGTGGGCGTGACCGCTATAAGACGGCGCGTTTCGGGGTTCATAGTAGTGCGCCACATCATATCGGGCTCGTTTTCGCCAAGTCCCTTGGAGCGCTGAAGCGTGTACTTTTTGCCCTCAAGTGACTTAAGTATTTCCGCCTTTTCAAATTCGTTGTAAGCGAAAAGTATATTTTCCTCGTCCTTCTTGCCATTGACGGTTATCTCAAACAGAGGAGATTCCGCGATAAACACCTTTCCTTCTTCAAGAAGAGTGGGAAGCAGGCGGTAGAACAGCGTCAGAAGAAGCGTGCGTATCTGGAAGCCGTCCTCATCCGCATCGGTGCATATGATTATCTTCGACCAGCGCAAAAGGCTTATATCAAACGCGGTAAAGTCGCCCTTGACCTTGCCGTTTATCTCAACGCCGCAGCCGATAACACGGAGCAGGTCGGTGATGATATCGCTCTTGAAGATCTTTTCGTAGGTGCTCTTCATACAGTTGAGAGTTTTACCTCTGACGGGGATTATCGCCTGATATTCGGCGTTTCTGCCCAGCTTACACGACGTCAGTGCGGAGTCACCCTCAACGATGTAAAGCTCACGGATAGAGGGGTCCTTCGAGCGGCAGTTAACGAACTTTTCAACTCTGTTCGCTATGTCGAGCGTACCCGTCAGCTTTTTCTTGATAGTCAGTCTTTCGGCGTCCGCCTTTTCACGGCTGCGCTTGTTGATAAGCACCTGATTTGCAAACTTTTCCGCGTAAACGGGATTTTCCACGAAGTATATGTCAAGATTTTTCTTAAGAAAATCCGTCATAGCTTCCTGAATAAAGCTGTTGGTTATCGACTTTTTTGTCTGGTTTTCGTACGACGTCATCGTTGAAAAGCTGTTGATAACAAGACACAGACAGTCCGCAATATCCGTAAAGGTTATCTTGCTTTCGTTTTTGTTGTACTTGTTCTGCGCCTTAAGATACTTGTCCACGGAATAGACGAACGCCGTTTTTACCGCCTTGTCGGGCGAGCCGCCGTATTCAAGGAAGCTGGAGTTGTGGTAATACTCGGTCATATTTACGGCGTTTGATACGCAGAAGGAGAAGTCCGCCTTCAGCTTGTACTCGTCCTTGTCAGCACGGTCGCGTCCCTGCGTTTCAAGGTGCCAGAGCACGGGCTGTGTCATACTTGACTCTCTCGCACACTCGGTTATATAGTCGGAGATGCCGTTTTCGTAGAAGAATTCGTGTCCGTTGAAGCTACCGTCCGCGTTCTGATATTCAAGCGCGAATTTTATGCCCGCGTTCACCACGGACTGACGCTTCATAGTGTTTTTGAAGGACTCCTCGGGGATATTTATGTCGGTAAATACCTCGATGTCGGGACGCCAATGAATGACCGTACCCGTTCTTCTTTCGTTCTTTGCCAAGGGGCGTACCAAAAGCTCTGTGACGGGCTCGCCCTTACGGAAGCTTATCTTGCTTTCGTTGACTCCGTCGTAAGAATAAACGTCCATAAACTCGGAGCTGTACTGCGTTGCGCACGCGCCAAGTCCGTTAAGACCGAGAGAGAACTCGTAAGCGGAGTCGCCGTTGTTATTGTCGTACTTACCGCCCGCGTAAAGCTCACAGTAAATAAGGTCCCAGTTCCAGCGCTGCTCGGCTTCGTTGTATCCGAGCGGAACGCCTCGACCGCGGTCGTCAACCTTAATGGAGCGGTCGTTATACGCCGTTACCTTTATCACGTTTCCGTGACCTTCTCTCGCCTCGTCCACGGAGTTTGAAAGTATTTCAAAAAAGGAATGCTCACAGCCCTCAAGACCGTCTGAGCCGAATATAACGCCGGGGCGTTTTCTTACTCTGTCCGCGCCCTTGAGCGCTTTTATACTTTGGTCGTTGTATTGAGCGCGAGCCGCGCCGTTCTTCGTTGCCATCATCATACCTCAAAATATATATTCTCCTATATTTTATCACAAAAAGCTCCGTTTGAAAAGGTGTTTTTTATTTTTTTGTGCAAATTTTTATTTCAAAACGCAAAAATAGTCTTGCATATTGCGGCGCGCGGAGATATAATATATAGTGAATAGATTGTCGCGAACGTGGGGACGCGGTTTGTCAGAACTTTCTTTCGAGAAAGTTCCGACACCTCAAAGAACTTATGGGCAAGTAGAAATATAAAGGATAGAACGGATTCCGCCACTATTTTATCTTTCCTTCCAAGAAGTTTTTTGGTGCTACCTTTTTTTCAAAAGGAGACAACATCTTTCGTAGACACGGTTTGTCAGAACTTTCTTTCGAGAAAGTTCCGACACCTCAAAGAACTTTTGGGCAAGTAGAAATATAAAGGATAGAACGGATTCCGCCACTATTTTTATCTTTCCCCGTCAAGAAGTTTTTTGGCGCTACCTTTTTTTCAAAAAAGGTAGCAAAATCTCTTTCCCATAAACTATTCTACATTCAAAAAAAGAGGTAAGAATGAAAAACGAAAGTCTTTTTAAATACATAAATAACCGAAGCTGCGCGTTGCTCGGACTGGGAGTATCAAATCTTCCGCTTGCTTACGAGCTTTGCGGATACGGCGTTGACGTGAGCGTTATCGACAAAAAAAACGCGGCAGAGCTTGGCGAGAGTGCGGCGGCTCTTTTAGAGCAAGGCGTGAGATTTTCGGTGGCTGACGAGGACTTTTCGGGAATCGACGCGGACGTTATTTTCCGCTCACCGGGTATTCGCCCCGACAAAAAGGGAATTGCGGTTGCGGTTGCGCGCGGCGCGGAGCTTACGTCGGAAATGGAGCTGTTTTTGAAGCTGACACCCGCAAAAACCTTCGCCGTCACGGGCAGTGACGGCAAGACGACCACTACCACGCTTACGGGTAAATTCCTCGAAGCGGAGGGCGGTCGCGTGTTCGTCGGCGGAAACATAGGAACGCCATTGCTTTGCCGTGTCGGTGAGATGACACAAAAGGACAGCGCGGTGCTTGAGCTGTCAAGCTTTCAGCTTATGACGGTGAGTGACGCGCCGAGGTTCGTGGCGGTAACGAACGTATCTCCCAATCACCTTGATTGGCATACCGATATGCGCGAATATTTCGAAGCGAAGAAAAATATAGTCGGTGCGCGGACAAAGCGGCTTGTTACCAATGCGGACTGTGAAGCAACGCTGGAGCTTGCCCGCGGGTGTGCCGTACCCGAAACTGTGCTTTTTTCGTCGCGAAAGACGGCTGACGAGGTGTTTTCGCTATGTCCGCGTTGCACGGCTGCGATAACGGTCGAGCGCGGCTATATAACGGTTACGGAAAATGGAGAAAGCCGCGCGCTGTTGAACGTCGACAGCATACGCGTTCCGGGGCGGCACAATATAGAAAATTTTATGACGGCTATCGGGCTTACCTTGGGAGAGGTCGAGGTCGGCGTATACGAAAGAGTGGCAAAGGAATTTTTGGGCGTTGAGCACAGACTTGAGTTCGTCCGCGAGCTTGACGGAGTCAGGTATTACAACTCGTCGATAGATTCTTCACCCACCCGTACCGCGGCGGCTTTGTCGGCTATGGCAGACAAGAGCCTCGTTATAATTTGCGGCGGCTACGACAAAAAGCTTGATTATTCGCCTCTTGGTAAGGCAATATGCGATCACGGCGGTATCAAAGCGGTGATACTCACGGGGCAGACGGGAGAAAAAATATATCAGGCGATAACGGCGCAGTCCGTCACCCACCCTCTACTCATAAGAAAGAGTGACTTTAGGGAAGCACTCACGGCGGCAAAATCGGCGGCAAAATCGGGGGATTGCGTTGTATTGACACCCGCCAGCGCAAGCTTTGACGCATTTAAAAATTTTGCCGAGCGCGGGGAGACGTATAAAAGAATAGTTAACGAATGGTGACGACACCCCGCCAATTCGGACATAAGCGGTCTGCGGTATAATTCAACCGTATGAAAATATAAAACGTAATTTGTTACGTCACGTATTGACTTTTATTTTCGTTTGTGATATAATTATACGGTCGAAATGAGACGGCGAAGCACAACGGGTATGCCCCCTGAGTCCTTTTTACCGCAGACAGCGAAAAAACAGCGGATTTCGCTTGCGTCCGTTTTGACAGCCTGATTATGCGGGTGTGGCGGAATTGGCAGACGCGCAAGATTTAGGATCTTGTGTTAATTCGTGCAGGTTCAAGTCCTGTCACCCGCACCATCGATAACAGAAAAAAATCCGAACCTTATCACACTGTGGTGAGGTTCGGATTTGCTTTTTTTATGAATGTTGTTTCAGAAAAAACATCAATTTCGACAAATGCGTCAATTAACTTGATTTATTTGCAAAGTTGTGTTATAATGTTTTTATTAAGTTGAGATAAAGGGGATGACGGCTATGCCAAGTATTCACTTACCTTACGTCAATATAGCGCTTGACGTGTTTGGACTTTTAGTCATGTTCATTATATTATTAAGCTGTATAAATGAGCATATTCGAAACAGCCGTACTACGTCAAATTCATTTATTGCATTGCTTGTATTTGTTATCGCTACGCTGATATCCGATCTGTTATCGTGGATAGGAGAAGGAAATATTGAGCTTGCTATGCTCACGACGGTTTCAAACACAGTCGCGGTTTGCTTTAGCTATGCTACGATCATATGCTTTATGCTTTATTTGAGAGAAATGATAAATCATAAAAGCAAGCTGCTTTCTGCTATGGTCGTATTATTTGGCGCTTTAAGTATAATTACCGTGATGTTCCTTGTTGGCAATGTATTTTACGAATATGCGTTTTACGTGGATGACCTTGGGCACTACGTTCGAGTAGATGACATCATGATGTCTATTATCTATCTTCTGTTCCCGATCTTTTCTCTGATAGCGATAATCCTTGCTCTGATCCTCGCCGACACCGCGGATAAAATGGTGAAGCGTTCATTTATCATATATACCATATTCCCGATCACGGGAGTAATACTCGATTATTTTATTCACGGACTGTCCTTGACCTATATCGGTCTTGTGCTGAGTATCCTGATAATATACGCGAATATATATTTGCAAAAGCAAAATATGATAGAAAGGCAAAAAAATGCCCTGATGCTCTCGCAGATCAATCCTCATTTTGTATATAACACACTTTCGACGATTGCCGCTATGTGTGACACATCTCCCAAGCAGGCAAAATATCTGACCATTGATTTCGCGCAATATCTGCGCAGAAACA
>JAZOON010000197.1:0-3791 GCA_045655045.1 Eubacteriales bacterium
TTTCTCCGACGTTACGCAAGCCCTCTCCGAGCTTTACGTCCTCCTGATAGAACCAATGTCCCTCCTGAAGCTCGTTTGAGCATACCCATTTGGTCTTGCCGTTTTCCGTCGTGGAGCTCCAGCCGGGATTGTCCGTTTCAAATCTGTCCCAATATATCTGCTCTGCCGTGAGAACGTCAACCTCTCCGTAATACTTCGTCGCGCTCGGCGTTCTGATAACGATATCAAATTTCAGCTCTTCTCCCGTTACCTCTACGTTTATCCAGCCCACTCCGCGTATATAGACCTCTACCCAGCCGTGGGCATTTCTTGAATACACGTCAGTATAAGCGCTCGTATCGGTTACGTTTACCATATATCCCGTGGTAAATCTCGCGGGTATTCCCGCCGCGCGGTAAAGCATCGTCGCCGCCGTGGCGTAATGCCAGCATTTTCCCTTCTTGGCTACGTTGAGGAAATAAAGCACCTCATCCTCGCCATCGGGAACGACCTCAAAGTCAACTGTATAATACGCCGCGTTCTGAACGTAATCCTTGATCGCCTTTATCTTTTCGTACGTACTCTTTCCGTCAATATTAAGTCCGTCAAGTATTTCAAGCAATCCCTTTCGCTTCTCTCCGTCCGTCTCGTAGCCGTTAAGCGTTCGCTCGTCAACCTCAAGATACGGCGAATCCTTCTTCACAACGTAATTTTCGTAGTAATATTGATCCGCGGCAATATCCGCGTTCGTGATATTTCCGCCCGACGTAATATAGTCGTAGTAGATATAGTTAACGACGTACCTCTCGCCCACGGTATACGCTCCCTCTACGTAGCAGTCGTTTACGGACGTGCTTTCGTATTTTTGCGCGTAATAGGTAAGAACGTACGGCCTGTTCTCTACCATCATTTTAACTCTGAGCGTGGCGTTCGTTGCCTTGGGATTGCCCTCAAGCGCATTCACAACGCTCTCAAACGGATCGATCTCAGTATATACGTCGTTCTCTTCTGCCTTCTGCCACTCTTTTCCGTCAAAGCGTCCCCAGCTGTACTCCCTCAGATAAAGCGGACCTTTTTGGGTAGACTGAACGCTCATAATATATTCGTCACCGCCATTATCTCCCGGCTTTCCAGAGCCTCCGCCCGTTCCGCCACCGGAGCCACTGCCTGAGCCACTACCCGAACCACTGCCCGAGCCGCCACCGCCGCCGTTTCCGACGGTAGGAGTTCCCCCTTGTATACCGCTATTACCGTTTGCGTCAGAGCCCGTGACCTCAACCTGAAGCCAGCCGAAGCCCTCAACGTAAATTTCAACCCAAGCGTGAGCCATCATCGCGGTAACTATCGATTCCTCGCCTGCCCTTACCTGAGCGGCAAAGCCCGTGACGTATCTTGCGGGAATACCGAGGGCTCTGTAGGTCAGGGTAGCCGCCGCCGCGAAATGTCGGCAAACGCCCTCCTTGCTTTGCGTAAGGAAGTAAAGAACGCTGTTTTCACCGTCGGGAATGGGCGCAAATTCAAGATTATACGTCGCAGCATTCTTTATATATTCGGCGACCGCGCCGATAATATCCGTCTCAAGCCAAACGCCGTTTTCGTCACACACTCCCGCCTCTGCGGCAAGCCTTATAAGCTCTGCGCGCGTTTCAGCGTCAATCGTGAGATATTCTCCGTAAACGAATTCCGCGTACGCGCGCTCCTCCTTGGACAGAGCAGACGGTATTCTTTGGAGCGTTCCGTACTTATATTCATACGGAACGTAATTCACCGTATAGTACGCCCCCGTTGCGGGTACGCCGTCCGCGCTTATATCGTTATTTAATTCTATATAGTCGCCGCCGTCCTCATAATAGTAAGGCAGAACGTACTTAAGATTTTTGAAAAGCGGCTTTATTTTTGCCGCGGCAACTGAACGTCCGCTTGCGCGGAGCGCGGCATTAGCATACAGATACGGAGATACGTCCGAATAAGCAGTCGGATCGGACCAATCGTTTCCGTCAAAATCACCGTAGCTCTGCTGTCTCAGATACAGCGTTCCGTCCGTCTCGGATATTACCGTATAAACGGGAGTAAGCGCAAGTGCCGCAAGCGCGGGCGGCAGACCGTCAGCCACTCCGCTTTCCTCGAGCAGCTTCTCGATATCCTCAAGTGACATTCCGTTTTCCTTAAGCTGATCGTACATCTCCTTGTAATCGTTCGTATCGATCATATTCTGAACGTCCTTTGGCAGCATAGTCTCGGGATTTTCAAGTGTCAGATCTCCCGCAGGATATACTATCTCGTAAAATTCCGTTACGTCCCTGCCCTCTTCGTCAACGACGTAAACGAAGACCGTATTTATATCAATGCCCGACATTTCCGTGTCTATCGGCTTGCAGCAGACCTTGTGTCCGTCAAGCAGATTTCCCGATACGACGACGCTATTTGTGTCAAGGTCGCCGCCCGTAGGTCCGAGACTTCCGACCGCGCCGAAGGACACAACCAGCCTTATTGCCGAGACTTTAAGCGTTCCCATATCCACGACCACGTCGTAGTATCTCGTTACGTCCTCTCCCGTCGTCGTGTCCGTAACGCTTACGACGAGCATATTCTCCGCCTCGCCTACGTTTGTAAGTGAGCCCGAGCAGTGCGCCGTGAACTCGTGTCCCTCCATAAGCTGCTCTACAGTACCCTCGTATACTCCCCACTTATCGCAGGAAAGCGGCGTTCCGTCGTAATATTTCTCAGCCGATTCAGTGTAGAACGACAAGCGCTTACCGTGCACGGTAAGCTTTCCGAGCTGATATTCTATTTCATAAGTTCCCGTTACGTCAGCACCCTCGGAGTCGTATATCGTGATAGTGACGAAATTCTCGCTCTCTCCGACCTCTGTCTGCCTTCCCGTGACCTCACCCTCTATGGTGTGCCCCGCAAGAAGCTCGCCCGAAACAAGCTCCCAGCCGTCCGCAGACAGCTCCTCGCCGTCGTACATCTTGTCTGCGCTCGACGTGGTTATAACTATGTGGTTCTTGCTTACCTGAACCAAGCCGATCGCTATCATTATGAAATAAACGAGCAGAATGACAACAAGACCTATTACTATCGAGCCAAGCACCAAATACGTTGGTCTTTGCGCCTTTCCTTTCTTTTTGCTCATATTGCACTCTCCTTTAAGCCTTTAGTTAAAGTGAATTTTCGTATATCACGGGAGCGGGAGTACCAAGGCACTCCCCTACCGATTTTGTTCTGACACGGATTTTCACCGTATTCGCTCAATCTTTGTAGGGACAGGCGTCCTCGACTGTCCGTTACGAACGACAATCATTCTTCGTAGGGCGGTGGCTTGCTGCCGCCGTTCCTGTGCGTAAGTGCTGCTTTCGTGCGGACATTTTACGGGGCGTCGAGGACGTCGCCCCCTACAGATTATAACAAACATATAGGTTCGCGCCGTACGTTTTTGTCACGGCGGGAGACAAGCCCCCGCCCTACGGATTATGGGGAAACATAGACTTCGCCACCATTTTTCCTTTTTTCAGGAAGTTTTTTGGCGCTACCTTTTTTTCAAAAAAGGTAGCAAATCGCATCCCCGCGCGTCCCCATGTCCTTACGCGTTTCTCTCTATTCGTCTTATGGCTTCCTTACAAAGCGGCATCTTATCTTCTCCGAACAAGTCGTCAAGATACGCGCAAAGTCCGTCCGCCGCTTTTCTTACGTACACGGGGTTCTGTGATTCGAGCTTTCTCATTACCTTCTTCGACATTATATCGTCGATTGCCACAAGCTCGTCTCCCCCGCACGCCACGAACACAGAGACGTAGTTCCTTATCTGCTTC
>JAZOON010000198.1:0-3773 GCA_045655045.1 Eubacteriales bacterium
AGCGGTAGTGCCAAGGCTCGTATTTATAGCCCGTAACGTCAACCTTATCTTCGGCGTAGCGGAGAATAAATCCGTACTTATGCGCGTTCCTTGAAAGCCACGCAAACGCCGCCGTTTTTTCAAAGGATTCGTCAAGACTGCTCATATCCTCCGTCATAAAGTCAAGGCAAAGCCCCGTCTGGTGCTCGCTCGTACCCGCCCTTGCGGAATACTCAGCCGCCGCAGCTTCCGCTTCCTCGCGACTCATACCTTCCGCCATGTGCTGATTTACGTACTTGTCAAAAAGTCCGACCTGATAAGAGTAGGAACGATACGCGCTTGTAACGAACACGTCGGTTATTCCGTCGGCATTCATAGCAAGCATCATAGCGTAAAGAGCACGTTCCGCGTCTTCTCGCAAGTACATTTCTTTGTTCGTGCGGCATTCAAGCTTTTTGAGGTCGGTGGGCTTGTAGTCCTCGCCAAGCGGCGTTTGCTTGTTGGCAAGAACGAGATATTCTTCGGCGTTTTTGGGGTCTATATTATCAAGATATGCCGTGACGTCAATAGAATATTCAAATTCGGGCTCTTCTTCGGTTGGTCGCTTGATAGACTGTATTATATTGAACGAGTCCGAGTAAAACATTATTTCCACGGGGTCTATGGCGTTTTTGTCCTTGGTTTTATACATTCTTCTTACCACCTTTATGGTGTTGCTCGCGGTGTCAAGCGTTATTCTCAGACCGTTATCCTTGCCAAGCACCGCCGAAAGGAAGCTGAGCGGTATTTCGCAAACGTCACGGTTTACGACTGCCTTGCCGTCCATTTCAACGAGAGCGCCGTTTATAACCGCAAACTCGCTGTCGTTCTCAAAACGCAGATATTGCGTCGGAGAGGCGGTGAACTTCACGTTGTCGGTCTTACCCGTTTTTGTAAGCTCGGCGTACGCGGCAATTTTATACATATCCACGTAAAGCACGTCGCCACGCATAGCGGTCTTGTACTTGACGGTGAACACCTCGTCTCCGATCATTACCGTAAAATCGTCCGTGTTTACCCTGTTCGCAAGAGCGTTTCTTACGGCAACCACGCCGAGAACCGTCAACAGCGTGACGATAAATACGCAAAGAACCACGCAAGAGACGGTAAATATTTTGTTTTTCTTAATGAAACGGCGAACCTTTGCGGCGTCGGAGTTATCCGTTGACGGAAGCGTGCTTCTGTCAACCTCTCTTGCAGCCATCGCCGATTTCAGCATACTGACCTCTTCGTCCGTTAACGGCTCTACAGAGCTTTGTGGAGAAGGGTGTTTTTTCTTCTTTTCTTTTTTCATTTGTTTGTCCTTTTAGGGCTTACTTTCAATTACGATAAAGAACGGAGACGTCGGTGAATTCAGTATGTTTATCCTCGTCGCGCATACCTTGTGACGGGAAAGTCCCGACAGATATTCGCATATCATTTTTCCTTCGGCTTCGCCCTCTGCGTGACCGGGGTACACCGCAACGAGTATTATAGCATCCTTATCCATAAGGGATATCGCCGCTTCTATAGCGGGGAGAGTGGTCTCTCTCATGGTTGTTACCGTCTTGTCGCTTCCCGGTAGATAGCCGAGGTTGAACATTCCCGCCTTGATAGGACCTTCAACGTATTTTTTTACGTTGTGGTGAGAATCGAGTATCAGGGTGTAATTCTCGGGACAGCCCGCAGCCGCGAGATTTTTCGCGGTGGAGTCAAGCGCCTGCTTCTGAACGTCGAAGGCGTAAACGTGACCGCGCTCTCCTACGGTCTTGGATAAAAATTCGGTGTCGTGACCGTTGCCCATTGTAAAATCAACGGCAACGTCACCCTCGCCGAGATGCGTGAGTATAAAATGCTTTTGAAGGTCGAGTAAATCAATCATAGTATATGCAGCTTTCTTAAAATTATTTTTTGTCAGGGGACTTGTGAAGGTCGGAACGAAGGAATTTTATCGCTCGCTCGACCGCATCCTTGGAGTCATACCACGGCTCTTCGTCGTAGCGGTAGTCGAATTTTTTGCAGAACCAGCTAACGTCGCCTTCAAGCTTTTCGGCGTAGGAGTCAACTATTGCGGAGACGTCCTTATAGAAAAGAGGGAATTTCTTTTTGCCGAGACGGTCGCGTGCAACAGAGAGAAGCGCATGATAGTGAGGTAAACAAAAATAAGGCTGATTTTTTAACTTTATCTTAAATTCCTCATCCTTATCCCAAAGAAATATCGCGGTTTCTATCATATGGTTGAAGTTGAATTCTATGCGGCGGCAGACGTAGCAGGTGTCTCCAAGCTCTCCCGTCCGCCTTATCGCGTTCGCGCCGACTGCGGAGAAAAGTCCGCCGTCCTTTATTTCTTCGCGAAGCTCTGCGAGGTGGCTCTCAAGCGTAAGCGCCATGCCAAGACGGTTCTTGCGGACGAACATCATATCGTAATGCGTACGGCAAAAGCCTTCCTTGTTGGTCTGTATGCGAACGTCGGGCTCCATCATAGACGCGCCGAGAATGAGATCGAGCTCGTCGTTTTCCAGCTTGTTGTAAAGAGAACAGAACGGACAGCCGCAGGACTTGTCCTCGGCGGACGCTTCAAAAGCCTCGTTTACGGGTATCGTATATATCTGTTCCATAAAAAACCTCCGTGAGAGTGTTGAAAAATGTCGGAAAATATGGTATAATACCAATATATCTGTAATACGCAACAATACATATTAATTATACCACAATCGCGGGGGGATTTCAAGGATATTTTTGTCTCTCGGCGTATTTTCGGAGTATTTATGAAAATAAGAGAACTGATTTTAGATAATATGCCCGTGATCGAGGTCAAGGGAGTGCATTGGCTTGACGTCGGAAAGACCTTTGACTGCGGTCAGTGCTTCCGCTTTGACCCCGTACCCAACACGACACACGAAAGTGAATACGCAGGCGTGGCGTTCGGCAGACACGTGTCCTTTGCCACGGAAGGGGATACGCTTTACGTATACAATTCCGATATTGACGATTTTGAGAGCATCTGGAGAGGGTATCTTGACCTTGACACCGATTACGATGAAATAAACGGGGATATACTGCAAAATTGCAAAAGCGATGTCATGGCGGCGGCGATAGAGCAGGGCAGAGGGATAAGAATACTCAGACAGGACACCTACGAGGCGGTGATATCCTTTATCATTTCGCAAAACAACAACATACCGCGTATAAAAAAGATAATTGAAAATATGTGCCAAAGATACGGCGAAGAGATCGCGCTGCCTGACGGTGCGAGAAAGCATACGTCGGGGAAATCGGCTATGAGGTCATTTCCGAGAGCGGATCTGCTTTTGGAGCTTGGAGAAAGCGGACTTTTTGAATTGAAAACGGGATTCAGGGCAAAATACATATACGACGCGGTGAGCAGGATATCCGACGGCAGACTTGACGTTGAAGCCGTGGCGCGCGCCGATAGCACCGAGGAATGTATAAGGAGACTTTGCGAGGTAAAGGGAATAGGACTTAAGGTTGCGAGCTGCGCGGCTCTTTTCGGCATGGGAAGATACGACGCATTTCCCGTTGACGTGTGGATAAAGAGGGTTGGAGAAAAATATTTCCCCGAGATAGAGGACTTTTCGGGTGATGTATTTGGACGTTTTTCGGGCATTGCACAGCAGTATTTGTTTTATTACGAAAGATATACGCAAACAAAATAAAAAATATTTAAAAAAACGCTTGACAAATGCAAACAAAAGTGGTATAATAACCCTTGCTGTGATATTGGGGCATCGCCAAGCGGTAAGGCAACGGACTCT
>JAZOON010000199.1:0-6084 GCA_045655045.1 Eubacteriales bacterium
TCATCATCCGCGGTAGGGCCTACCTTTAAGTCGATAAGCTGTGCCACGGCAGTCATTGTACCGGAGGTAAAATATGAGTCGGTGAGCTTTGACCACTTCGCCTTGTCAGCCGGTGCACGCTTTGCAAAGCCGTAGCCGGGAAGGTCAACGATGTAAAGCTTCTTATCCACACGGTAAAAGTTTATGGTTATTGTTTTACCCGGGGCGGAGCTTACTCTCGCAAGAGATTTCCTTCCGAGCAAGGTGTTTATAAGAGAGCTTTTGCCGACGTTTGAGCGCCCCGAAAAAGCCACCTGCGGTTTGGGATCTGCGGGAAACTGCTTTGGCAATCCCGCGCTTATCTTTAAATTCGTATTCTGTAAATTAAGTGCCATTCGTCGTTCTGACCTTTCGCTGGGAGATTGTTTTTGGAGAGACGATTTTTATTGAGGGAAACTTTCCTTCGAGAAGGTTTACACGGAAGCCCCTTCAAAGAACTTGTATACTGGCGCTCGTCTCCTGCCGTGAAATATTAGCGATAAAATATGAATCCCTCCACCGCTTCGCGGTCCCCCTCCCTTTGACAAGGGAGGCTTGCTATGTGCGGTGCTAACATAATATAAATTGAATTTATGGTGCAAAATTAAAACTGTGTATTGAAATGTTCGATCTGACCGCGCCTCCCTTGTCAAAGGGAGGGGGACCGCGAAGCGGTGGAGGGATTCATGAGGACTTTGTGTTGAAGAAAGATGTAGCAACAAATTATATTCCTACGATTGCGTAAATCAAGCGTTCACGTGCGCTTTTGTTCTGTTCTTGGAGAGATTTGCGGGAGTGAGAATTTCGATCTCCGTTCTTTCCTCACAGCTATCCGTACGGTGATGCTCTTCCTTGCAAAGAGCCACCGAGAGCACCTCACACGCTTTTTTACAAGGAATGAATTTCACGTTTTCAACAACTGCGGCATCAAGCTCGTCGAGGTCCTTTTGATTGTCAAAGGGGATCACGACCGTTTTTATTCCCGCGGAATAAGCCGCCATTGATTTTTCCTTAAGTCCGCCTATAGCCAATACGTTGCCTCGCAGAGATATTTCACCCGTCATAGCAACGTCGCGCCTTACGGCTCTGCCCGTCAGCGCGCTGACGAGCGCGGTGACCATAGTGATTCCCGCAGAAGGACCGTCCTTCGGAACTGCTCCCTCGGGGAAATGTATGTGTATATCCTTGGTTTTGTAGAAATCCGCGGGTATTCCGTACTCAGCGGCGATAGAGCGGACGTAGCTCACTGCTATCTGCGCGGATTCCTTCATAACATCGCCAAGAGAACCCGTAAGCTCTATCTTGCCCGTTCCCTCAAGTACCGCCACCTCAACCTTAAGCATATCTCCGCCGACCTGCGTCCACGCAAGTCCGTTGACCTCTCCGACCTCGTCCGTGTCGGAAACCGTTTCGGGCAAATGCTTTCTTTTGCCGAGATATTGGCTTACGCTGTCTGCAGTAACCGTTATTTTACCGCTTACCGCTTCCTCAACGAGCTGCTTTGCCGCTTTTCTGCAAACGTCGGCCACTGTTCGCTCGAGATTTCTCACTCCCGCCTCACGGGTATAGTAATCTATAATTTCAAGAATTGCGTCGTCCTTGAAAACGAGCATTTTTTTGTTAAGACCGTGACGCTCGAGCTGCTTGGGAACGAGGTGATTTTTTGCAATAGAGAGCTTTTCCGTACGGGTGTACGTTTTAAGCTCGATTACCTCCATTCTGTCAAGCAGAGGGCGGGGAACTGTATCAAGAGTGTTTGCCGTTGCTATAAAGAGACAGTCAGAGAGGTCAAACGGCATCTCCACGAAATGGTCGCGGAACGCCTTGTTCTGTTCTCCGTCGAGCACCTCAAGCATAGCCGACGCGGGATCTCCGTGGGAGTCTCTGGTCATCTTGTCTATCTCGTCGAGCAAAATAAGGGGATTTCTTACCTTTGCCTGAATGAGAGCGTTTATTATTCTTCCCGGCATAGCGCCGATATACGTCTTTCTGTGACCTCTGATATCCGCCTCGTCGCGCACACCGCCAAGGGATACGCGAACGTATTTTCGGTTCATGGCTCTTGCTATGGACGCGCCCACTGACGTTTTACCGACACCCGGAGGTCCGACAAGACATATTATCTGATTTCCAAGCTCGGGATTGAGCTGTTTTACCGCGAGAAATTCGAGTATTCTTTCCTTGACCTTTTCAAGGCCGTCGTGGTCCTTGTCAAGTATCTTCTTTGCTGCGCTTACGCTTATTCTGTCGCGGGTTTCGGCGCTCCACGGTATTTCAAGACAGGTATCAAGATAAGTACGCGCCACCGTCGCCTCGGAAGAGCCGAACGGAGTTTTTGACATTCTGTCCGCTTCCTTAAGCAGCTTTTCTCTTACCTCGTCGGGGAGCTTTGCCGACATTATTCTGTCAAAGTACTCGTCAGCCTCGTCGCCGTCGCCAAGCTCGTTCTTTATAACTCGCACCTGCTCGCGCAGATAGTATTCCTTTTGGTTTTGGTTGAGGTTTGAACGAACGCGCTTGTGGATATCCATTTCAAGCGACAGAAGTCCCGATTCCTCGGAGAGAAGCGCGATAAGCAATTCAATGCGCTTTTCGGGGTCGAACGTTTCAAGTATCAGCTGCTTATCCGTATATTTCACCAGCATATTTGCCGCAATAAAATCCGCAAGCAATGCGGGCGTTTTTATAGATGCGGCTGTGTTGAGCATATCGTCGCTTACCGACGGCAGAAATTCCGCAAGCTTTTTAGCCTCGGAAAGTATCGCGCGGCAGTACGCCTGATTACGGACGGTATCCTCGTCGGCAGCCGTGTGCGTTTTGCTGTTGACCTCTGCGAGTATGTAGTCTGCAAACGGACGGAACTCTGTAACTGCGGCGCGGGAATAGCCCTCAGCGAGAATACGGAGATTTCCCTCTCCCGTTTTAAGCGATTGCTTTATCTTACAAACCGTACCCGTGCGGAAAAGCGCGTCGGGAAGCTTCATCTCGCCATCCATATCTCTGTAGGTGCATATAAGCGCGGGCTGGTCGGTGTCAAACGCCGACTCCGCCGCTTTGATGGCGAAATCCTCGGAGACCTCAAAGGTTATGCTCGCTCCGGGAAAAGCCACCACACCTCTTACAGGAATGACGGGCAAGGTCATCTTTTTTATTTTAACTATATATTTTGACATTTAATCTATCCTTGTGTCCTTTCGGGTTTTGCCTTTTTCATTATGACGTACATGCTTTTACAAACACATATTCATTATATTATAACATACATCTTCTCATATTTCCACACTTTTTTAAAATTTTATTTACTGTTTTTTATATTTTAATTGACAGACAGCAGTTGTTTGTTGTATAATAAATATTATTTTGTTGATAAAATGAGAAAAAGAACAAAGCTTGACGAAAAAGAGAGGACAAAGAATGAAGAGAAAATTTGCGTTTATTATGGCGTTATGCGTTTTGCTGACGTCTTTTTCATTGGGGAGCATATCGGTTTTTGCCGTTGAGGATTACGATACTCAGGCGATAAAGCAGGGGTATGTCGCGCGTATAGGAGAAGCCGAGTATGCCTACGACGGCGGAAGCTTCAGCGGATATTATAAATTCCTTGATAGCACCTATTCGGTAGGGTATACGTCCGAATACAGCGCGGCTCTTGATGAAGTCGGTGATGATGATGTTATCACTCTGATTGCCGACGTGGATATGAGAGCCAAAAAAGGAAACGTTACTTTCGATGGCAATGATATTACAATACAAGGCGCAGAGGGGAGAGATATAACTATTTACAGATTGGGAAATTTTGTTTGTAGCTCGTGTATTTTATCCCTGAAGAATTTGACGGTAAGATTTGAACAGGATACGGCGGGATTTATTGCTATGAATAGTAATTCCTCAGTAACTGTAGATGATTGTTCCTTTTTTGCAACGGGAATGCTCGAAATGGGACTGTTTCAAGTGAATAGCGGAAATATAGATATAAAAAACAGCAGTGTTTTTCTTGGGGAGTATGATAATTCAACAGATACTTATGGCGGAATTGGTGTTAAAGATACCAATAAGGCTTACAGAGCTTCTCTCGTATATGCCGCTGCCAAATCTTTTGTAACCGTTGACAACCTTTTCGCAGACCTTACAAATTCTCCCGAGCTTCAGGGAATATTCCTTGAAAAAGGCGGAAGCGTTGACGTTACCGACACAAGAATAATGACGGTTGACAACTGCATTGCCTTAAGCGGCTCGGGTGCGTCGAGTGTTTCCGTCAAGGGTAATTCGCTGATAAGCTCAGAGGGCGCGGACGGTGTCAGCCTTGAAAATCTAAGCCATAAAAATGGGGTAAGTGTGACAGCTTCGGACAGCTCGCAGATAGAGGGAAACACCTGCGGAGTGAGCTTTGACGGGTGCGTGGGAAACTTGAAAGTTCAAATGAGTGGTAGCTCTCAAATAAAATCGAATGGCGGAGATGCGATAAGCGCGGCGGGGTGTAACGGAGCGTTATCTCTTTCTATGAACGGTGGCGCAAAGCTCTGCGGAGCAGAGAACGGTCTTGACGTATCGGATGAGAACAATTCTTTTTCACTCGTCGATATAAGCGCAAGTGAGGAGAGCCATATCGAGAGCAGCGCGGAGAACGGCACGGCGTTCTTTATCGGAAAGCATAAGGCGGCGGTGACTCTCAGGGATAGCGTGAGTATAAACGCAAGAGTTCCGTTTGGTATTTCATCCTCTAATACTCAATCTACGTTTACCGTTCAGGATACGGTAAACGTGAATAACGGCGGACAAGCGGTAGCTCCGAGAATGATAGACGGCGCATCCGTGCGTATTTCCGAGGGGGCGAACGGAATAAGATTTAGTTCTGCCATAGACTGCGATAAAATATCAAACGCCAAGGATTACGGCTTGCTTCTTGTAAAATACGAGGATATTAAAGCTTGTGATTTCACCGTATATTCAATGGAGCAGAAGGGAATTACCTACGGAAAAATATCCGCGCTTGACGACAATGGCTCGGGAGTGGAGCGGGGAAGTGACGGAACACTTACTTTCAGGATAGTTCTTAAGGATATACCAAAGAGCGAGATAGCCACAAAATTTGCCGTGAGAGCTTACGCGGTTTACGATATGGGCGGAGTTGACGTGTACGTCTATTCGGATTTTGATACCGACGCGAACGTACGCAGTATGGCGGACGTAGCCTACTCTGCGCTTTCGGATACTAAAGCTCAAAAGAGTGATGGGTATAAATACGAGGTCGAGACGGGAGTCTGGAGTCCGTACACAAAGGAGCAGTACCAAACGATAAAGAATACTTACGGCGAGTTTGCAGAGCCGATAGGTGAGTGAGAGAGGGGAGATAACTATGAGAAAATATGAAAGACCTTTGATAAAAACGTTACTTATAGGCAGTGCCGACTGCATTACCTCGTCGGACGGATTGGGTGCTCCGCAAGGAGAGAGGGACGTAAGCTTTAACGCTATATGGGGCACCGTTTCGGTGAACGTTGACGGCTGATCTGACTGTAAAAGCACGGCGCGGGATATAAAATCCTGCGCCGTGTGAATATTTAAAATAACTATTGACTTTTTGATTTTTTTTTGATATAATACTTAATGTTGAAAAATGAGAGAATATTTATCGGGATGTAGCGCAGTTGGTAGCGCGCCTGGTTTGGGACCAGGATGTCGCAGGTTCAAATCCTGTCATTCCGACCAAAAAACAACCGATTTCAAGGTGTTTTCACCTTGGTTTCGGTTGTTTTTTTATACTTTCTGCACAAACGAGGATTTTCTGACCACAATTTGACCAGAATTGTTTTTTCCATTTCTTACCACATTTGAGGGCTTGGCTCTCCAACCATCAAAATCGATGTTTTTATACAGGTTCGAACGCTTTTCTGCCTTCAGTTTCTCGCTCATGCTTCGAAAAACATTGTAGTCGAGAACGTATATCAGAAGTCTCCGTTCAAACCAATTTATTATGTTGTAGTTTCTCGGATATCCGTTATCCCTTATGTCTATCATAGTCACAAGCAGATAGTCCGGATGTACCGTTGGGTATATACTCATTAC
>JAZOON010000200.1:0-7494 GCA_045655045.1 Eubacteriales bacterium
AAGCTCTGGGAAGCGCGACTATGGATAGATGCGAAGCTGTTGACGGAAAGTATTCGTTTGGCGGTAACGCCTTGTTTACGGTTATTTATCGCAAGGACGGCGAGCTGTTCTGCTCCGACGTATCCGTTCCGATAAAATATCAGGCAGACGGCGCGTGTGACGGCGGCGTTGTATACGATTGCGTGTGCAGTATGAATAACGTGAAGCTGAGAATCGACGGAGAAAATCTTTGCGTTGACGCAGAGGCTGGAATAATGGGAGAGTGCGTTGCGCAAAAGACCGTAAGTGCCGTTCAAAAGGTTGATTTCGGCGCGCAGATCGTCAGCGCGGATTCTCAGATAATTATATGCTATCCTACGCCCGACGATGACCTTTGGAGCGTTGCTAAGAGATACAGGGTAGCGGCTTCAAGCGTGATCGGAGACCCCGCGAAGGATAAGTTTGTGATAATAGAGTAGAGCATATTGAGGGAAGCGGTTTGTCAGAACTTTCTTTCGAGAAAGTTCCGACACCTCAAAGAACTTGTGTTAATGGTTAAATGGAAATTTTCAGGGTACTGCCACCCCGAAAAATCCAAAAAGTTAGAATTGTGTTAGAACTGTGCTGAAAACATTGTAGGGCGGGGGCTTGCTCCCGCCGTAAAATGTTCGCGCAAAACACACGGCGAAAAACCGCCGCAAACAAAAAATCCGACCCACAAATGTGAGTCGGATTTGTGTTTTTTAATTCTTCGCGGACTTGTTTGTTACAAGCTTGATAACGAAGAGCGTAGCCACCGTAAGAGCTATTCCGAGAGGCAGACATACAAATATGTTCTGAACGAAGCCCGAAATAACGAACATTACGAAGGATATTGCCGCAACGGTTACCGCGTAGGGTATCTGCGTGGATACGTGATTGAGATGGTCGCACTGACCGCCCGCGGACGACATGATAGTCGTATCCGAAATGGGTGAGCAGTGGTCGCCGCAAACAGCTCCCGCAAGGCACGCGGACATTCCGATGATAAGAAGCGTGCTGCCTGGCTCGAATATAGCGGTAACGATAGGAATAAGTATTCCAAACGTACCCCAGGACGTACCCGTTGAGAACGCGAGTACGCAAGCAACGAGGAAGATTATTGCGGGCAAGAACGCTCCAAGAGCCTCAGCCTGTCCGCTCATAAGGTCGCCAACAAAGTACTTTGCGCCAAGCACGGAAGTCATATTCTTAAGAGCCGTGGCAAACGTGAGTATGAGTATTGCGGGAACCATGGCAACGAAGCCGTGAGGGATGCACTCCATGCTTTCCTTGAAAGTCATACAACGGCGTATGAGCATATAGATAACTATAACTACGAGAGCAACAAGACCGCCCCAAGGCAGACCAACCGTTGCGTCGGTATTCGCGAACGCGTCTATTATATTAGCTCCGTCGAAGATGCCGCCTACGTAAACAAGACCGAATACGCAGCAAACGATAAGAGCCGCAACGGGGAAGATGAGGTCGAGAAGACTTCTTCTTGAGCTTTCGGAAATGGGCTCGTCAACATCTATTCTTTCACCGCTTGTGTAAAGGTCTCCGTTCTCTATTGCGTTAAGCTCGTGAGTCTTCATAGGACCGAAATCAAATTTCATAACCACGAGAGCTACTACGAATACTATGGTGAGAAGCGAATAGAAGTTATAGGGAATAGCCTGAATGAAGAGCTTAAGTCCCTGACCTTCTTCAGCGTAGCTTGCAACTGCCGCCGCCCAGCTCGATATAGGAGCTATCATACAGATAGGAGCAGCCGTTGCGTCGATAATATAAGCAAGCTTTGCGCGTGAAACTCTCTTGCTGTCGGTAACGGGGCGCATAACCGAGCCTACCGTCAGACAGTTAAAGTAGTCGTCAACGAAAATAAGCACGCCGAGAACGAAGGTAGCAAGCTGTGCGCCGACTCTCGTCTTTATGTGCGTCTTTGCCCAGTTGCCGAAAGCGGCAGAGCCGCCAGCCTTATTGATAAGGGAAACTATGATGCCGAGCTCAACGAGGAATATGAAAATTCCTGCGGTGTCGGCAACAGCTGAAATAAGCCCGTCGCTGATTATCGCGTCAAGCGTACCCGCGGGGGAGAAGTTTGCGTGAAGTATACCGCCAACGAGTATACCGACGAACAGAGAGCTGTAAACCTCTTTTGTAATAAGAGCAAGTCCTATTGCAACCAGAGGGGGAAGGAGCGCCCAGAGAGAGCCCTTTACCTCGGTGGATTCACCGCAAGTCTCGCATACGAGAGTTCTTGTGTCGCGACAGGTATAACAGCCGTCGGTAAGACCGTCGCCACCGCATTCCTCACAAGCCGCCATAGCTTCTTCGTCAGCACCGCATTCGGGGCAGACACAGTCGGAGCAGCTTACCCAGCCTTCGTCACAGCCGTCGGGACAGGGGAGAGTAGCACTTGCGCCATCGGTTACGAAAGCTACTATCAACAGTCCAACGATGAGAAGACAGGCAACCGCTAAAATAATTTTTTTGGTTGTTGTCATAATGACCTCCATTGAAAAATAATACAAGGATATTTTATCATATTTTGTCGGATAAAGCAATAGCTTTACGAAAAAATATTGTATAAAATTTTCAAAAGCATCTACAAAAAATGGAAAATATATGGTATAATAGATGAGTAGAGCTTGCTTTTGGTAAAAAGGAGAAAACAATGAGCTTAAAAATTTTCGAGCGTGACCCCGCGCTTCTTCCATACCGTGCGGATATCGAGCAGCGTATGCTTAACTATAAGAATAAAAAAACGGAGCTTTTGGGCAAGAACGGAAATCTTTGCGATTTTGCCAATGCCCACGAGTATTTCGGATTTCACCGAACACAGAACGGTTGGGTATACCGTGAGTGGGCTCCCGCCGCGGATGCTGTGTATCTGACGGGGGATATGGTCGATTGGCGTTGGTTTGACCTGAGGCTTGAAAAAAAGGATAACGGCGTATTCGAGATATATCTTGACGGAAGGGATTTTCTCTACGACGGTTGTCACGTAAAGGCGATAGTAAATCACAGAGGCACTTTGCTTGAGCGTATCCCTCTGTATATCCGCAGAGTTGAGCAAGATCCGACCGACCACACATGGTGCGGAATTATCACGGACGAGCCTCGGTACGAGTGGCAAAACGAGAGCTTTCTCACCAAAAAGAAGCAGCTGTTTATATACGAGTGCCATATAGGTATGGCGCAGGAAAAAGAGGGGATAGGCACTTATTTGGAATTTTGTGATAACGTGCTACCCAGAATAAACGAGCTTGGATATAATACTATTCAGATAATGGCAATAATGGAGCATCCCTATTACGGCTCCTTTGGCTATCAGGTATCCTCTTTCTTTGCCGCCTCGTCAAAATACGGTACTCCGAACGAATTGAAAAGGCTTATTGATACGGCACACGGAATGGGAATTACCGTCCTTCTTGACGTGGTGCATTCACACGCTGTGAGAAATACGACGGACGGAATAAACGAGTTTGACGGAACGCCGACTCAATTCTTCCACGCAGGGGAAAGAGGAGAGCATCCCGCGTGGGGGACTAAGCTGTTTAATTACAACAAAAACGACGTAATACATTTTCTTCTGTCCAATCTTAAATTCTGGCAGAACGAGTATCATTTCGACGGCTTCAGATTTGACGGTGTTACGTCTATGATATATCACGACCACGGGCTGGGTGCGGCGTTTACGGACTATTCCAAGTATTTTTCCATGAATACCGAGACGGAGGCGATAACTTATTTACAGCTTGCAAATGAGCTTATAAGAGAGGTCAATCCCGAGGCGATAACTATAGCTGAAGATATGTCCGCTATGCCGGGAATGTGTCTGCCGATAAAGGAGGGCGGAATCGGATTTGATTACCGTCTTGCTATGGGGGCGCCCGATATGTGGATAAAGCTTCTCAAGGAGAAAACCGACGAGCAGTGGGATATGTGGCAGCTTTGGGGAGAGCTTTCGAGCCGCCGAGCGGGGGAGAAGTATATCGGATACGCCGAGTCGCACGATCAGGCGCTTGTTGGAGACAAGACTATAATGTTCCGTCTTTGCGATAAAAATATGTATACGTCTATGGCGAAATTCTGCGAGGACGACGTAATAGACCGAGGAATTGCGCTCCATAAGATGATAAGATTTCTGACAATGTCGGTTGGCGGCGAGGGATATCTTAACTTTATGGGCAACGAGTTCGGACATCCCGAGTGGATAGATTTTCGGAGAGAGGGTAACGGCTGGAGCTATTTTTACTGCCGCCGTCAATGGTCGCTCGCGGACAATAAGGCGCTGAAATATACGTATTTGCAGGAGTTTGATAAGGCTATGGTAGCTCTTGCGAAGGAAAATCGGATATTTGCCAAAAAGCCTGAGCCGTTGTTTATTGACGCTGACTGTAAGGTTCTGACGTACGAAAGAGGAGGTCTTGTTTTCGCTTTCAATTTCAGCCCCACCGAGAGCTACGACGGATATTGGCTGACCGTTCCCACACAGGGAAAATACAAGGTTATCCTGTCAACCGACGAGGGGCACTTTGGCGGTTGGGATAGAATATCAAAGGAGTACGTTTATACGGCGAAAAAGCATCCCGACGGTAAGGCGAAGCTACAGATATTCTTGCCACCGAGAACGGCGCTTTGTATGACGAAGGTAAAATGAGAATATAAAAAACCAGGACTTGGCTATCAGTTTTTTGACAGTCAAGTCCTGATTTTTTATCAAATTTTTTAAATACTCGTGACTAAGTAGCCCATAAGCAAGAAAAGCAAAAAGTCTGATAATTTACAAAGAAAAAATCAGACTTTATTATAAAAACGTTTATTTAATTATGCGGCAAAATAGCTCTTCGTAGCAAATGCAACAATATAGGTCAAAATACCTGCTACCATGGGTGAGCTGACCCAAGCAATCGCGATTCTTTTGAAAACACCGAAGTTTACGTTTTTAACACCGTTTACAAGACCTGCTCCAACAACCGCGCCAACGACCGACTGAGAGGTGGAGACAGGGATCCCCATTAATTCTCCCATAAGAACAACCGTCAATGCACTTGCAATGATCACCACGAAGCCGTCTATCTGACTGATCTCAGCAATAGATCCGCCAACAGTCATCATTACTCGCTTGGAAAACGTCAGTACGCCAATTGCGATAGCAACACCACCGATAATTGCGGTTATTCTCGGATTGGTAAGGATATTTGCTCCAATCCCTGTTGCGTCGTAATAAAAAGCTGTAACGCTTGCAGAGCTGTTCTGACCGATACTGTACGCCGAGAAAGCGCCTGCAATTATGTAACCGCATTTGACTATATGGTCGTAGTTTTGCATAGAGGTCAAACGTTTTTCAATGAATTTCTTAACAAGAAAAACAAGAGCAAAGGATATAACCGCAGCTCCAATTGGGTTGATCAGCCACGTTGACATAAATTCAAGGATCTCCGTAAGATTACCTTTTAGAATTTCAGGAGAAGAATAATCCGCATAACAAAGTCCCCAACCGATAACTGCTCCCGTTATAGATTGATTTGCCGATACAGGAAATTTGAGGTAGCTCATTCCAAACACAGTTATTGCGGAACAAGCAAAAATTATGAATGCCTTGAGTGCTGACTTAAGACGAAGATCTCCGATAGTTCCCGACTCCACTGCAGTCCTTACATCATTGGTAGAAGCGATGACCTCGTTATTAGTTGCAATGCTCGAAAGCTTGCCGATATTATTATGTCCCGCCACTGCTGCACCGATAATGACCATTACCGCAATTATAATTATTGCCGTTCGATATTTAACAACACGAGTCGCAACAGCAGTTCCAAAAGCATTAGCGGCATCATTCGTGCCAAGGGACCATCCCATAAACAAGCCTGCGGCAAGTAAAAGATAAATCACCATTCCGAATTACGCCTTTCTCGATATCAGCATGATCTGGATTTTGTCTGCAATATCTTCAATTATATCGGAAATGTCACACAATCTGCATACAAGGTCAAAGAACTGCATCTTTGCCGCCAGCTCAACATCCATAGCGAATATTCTTTCGGATATCCGCGTTTCAATTTTGTCAATCTCCGACTCAAGAGCACGAATTTCATCAAGAATAGATGAATCTTTTTGAAGCTGACGCATTTTTGAGAAAAGCATACTTATAGCTTCTTCAAGAAGGTCGAATTGCTTGTTGATTATATCGTAGATCTTGTAAAACTCTTTATAAGATTCAGCAGGAAAGCTGAACTTATAAATAACTATAAGATTTGCAATAGACTCGCATTTATTTGCGATCTTATCGCAGCTCGTCGATATTGCAATTAAGCTTTCAAGAGTGGACGGAAGATAATATGCCTTATTAAGGGAATATATCATATTTCGGAGTGAAGTATCTGCGGCATTTTCTGCTTCCGATACACCGTCGCGAAGAGCGCAAAGTGTTTCATGGTTAGCACCGGGGGTCGTGGCTGCACGCATGAAGCCATCGAAAAGAACAAGGCATTTTTTTACATCATCAATTTGCTCCGATATAAGCGCGTGAACATCATTTTGTTTTCTGAACATATCAAAAACTCCTTCAACTTTGATATTATATTTGATATTATAAATTGATATTATACAACTAGTAAATTATACCACAAAATTCGCCGTTTGTCAACGATTTTTGAGATAAATTGACAGGCATATATTTGGCATAAAATATCAAACACATAAAACTACATCTGTGGCATTATAACTGATATTCAGACTGCCATAAAAAGTAGGTTTATACAGTATAATTTTCTTTGGACGACAAATACTAACATTACAAATCTGTAAAATCAAGGAGATTATATATATGAAAGCCACAGGAATTGTCAGAAGGATCGACGATCTGGGCAGAGTCGTAATACCCAAGGAAATAAGAAGAACTATGCGAATACGCGAGGGCGACCCTCTTGAGATATACACTGATAGGGAAGGCGAGGTCATATTTAAAAAGTATTCGCCCATTGGCGAGCTTTCTGCTTTTGCCTCCAAGTACGCGGAAACTCTTTATAAGACCTGCAATTTATCGGTTATAATCAGCGACCGAGACGCGGTCATCGCGAGTGCGGGCGTTTCAAAAAAGGAGTATACCGACAAAAATCTCTCCGAGGAAGCGGAGAAGATAATCGAGAGCAGAGGCTTTTACAGCTGGCGAGAGGGGACGGACAAGCTTCCCGTGATCGCAGACTCGGGCAGTCACTTTATAAGATGCGCTATGCCGATAATAAGTGAGGGTGACGTTATCGGCTGCGTAGCGTCCGTGGCGGACAGCTCAAACGAGCGTACGACCAGAGACACCGCCTATGCCGTTGAAGCCGAGGCAAAGCTTATACAGACCGCCGCAGGATTTCTCGGGCGTCACACCGAGGCGTAAGCGAGGTCTCCGAAACGGAGACCTCGCAATGAATTGCAACTCAGTTGCAATTCATTTCAAGGAGCGAAGCGAGAATTTATGGCGAAGCCAATTCATGA
>JAZOON010000201.1:0-6999 GCA_045655045.1 Eubacteriales bacterium
AAACGGAATCTCAGGGGCGCATACAGACCTCGACCGCTACGGTCGCAGTGCTTCCCGAGGCTGAGGACGTTGAGATCGAGATAAATCCCGCCGACATTATTATGGAGTCGTGTAAATCAAGCGGTGCGGGCGGTCAGCACATAAATAAGACAGAATCCGCTGTAAGACTTACGCACAAGCCTACGGGGATCGTAATCGAATGTCAGGAAGAGCGAAGCCAATTCAAGAACCGCGACAAGGCGCTTAAGATGCTCAAAACCAAGCTTTACGATATAAAGCAACGTGAGCAAGCAGAGAAGATAGCCTCGGACAGAAAAAGTCAGGTAGGAACTGGTGACCGAAGCGAGCGCATACGCACCTACAATTATCACGAGAGCCGAGTTACCGACCACCGCATAAAGCTGACCTTATTCTCACTTGAAAGCTTTCTCAACGGAAATATAGGCGAGATGATCGATGCGCTTATAACAGCGGACACCGCAGAAAAGCTCAAGGCTTCCGAATAATCAACAAGTTAAAGGACGAAAAAATGCAGACAAAGATATTTTACACCTCGCCCGACTCCGTCGACGTATCCGTAATAAACGACTGCGCCGAGATAATCAAAAACGGCGGCTTGGTCGCCTTTCCGACGGAAACCGTTTACGGACTTGGGGCTGACGCGACGGACGAGGACGCGGCAAAGAAAATATATTCAGCCAAGGGGCGTCCCTCGGATAATCCTTTGATAATACACGTTGCAAAGCCCCAAGATGCCGAAAAATACGCGTACACCAACGAGCTTTATTACAAGCTGGCAAATGCGTTTATGCCGGGACCTCTGACAGTTATTATGAAGAAAAGAGACGTTATCCCATCGGGTGTGACGGGCGGACTTGACACTGTTGCGGTGCGTTGTCCCGATCACCCCGTAGCAAGCGCGCTGATCTCGGCGGCGAATACCGCTATTGCCGCGCCGTCAGCCAATCTCTCAGGCAGTCCTTCCCCTACCTGCGGTGAACACGTTATATCCGATATGAACGGAGTTATTGACGCTATCATCGACGGCGGCTGCTGTGACATAGGTCTTGAATCAACTATAGTGAAGATAGACGGCGACGCTCTTACCCTTCTCCGCCCCGGCGCGATTACAGCAGACGCGCTCGGATGCGTTTGCGAAAACGTAAGTATCGCGCCCGCTGTTACCGAAATGCTTGGAGAAAACGAGCGACCGCTATCTCCGGGTATGAAATACAAGCACTATGCTCCCTCCGTTCCTCTCGTGCTTCTTGAGGGCGAGTCGGACAAGGTCATGACCTTTCTTCACAACGCGCAGAACGCGGAAAAATGCGCTATTCTCTGTTATCACGAGGAGCTTGAGGATCTCCGCTTTGAGCGTCTTATAGATATAGGCGAGGAAAAAGACCTTGCCACTCAAGCAAAGAGGCTGTTTTCCGCATTACGCAACGCAGACAAGCTTGACTGCGACGTTATATACGCCCATCTCCCCACTACCGACGGAATGGGACTTGCGCTTTACAACCGACTTATCCGCGCGGCGGCACATACGGTAAAGCACGTCACGGGAGAGTGCGTGCTTCATCATAGAACATAAATCACAAGGACGGTTATATAAATGGCTAAAAAAGCAAAGAATACAAAAGAAACCGCGGAAATAATATACGCTCCCGTAGAGCGTCAGCTTATAACGGACACTATTGAGAAAAATTATATGCCGTACGTTATGAGCGTTATCGTTTCCCGCGCGATACCTGAGATCGACGGTCTTAAACCGTCGCACAGAAAGCTGCTTTATACTATGTATAAAATGGGACTCCTTACGGGTCCGCGTACTAAAAGCGCTAACGTCGTAGGACAGACGATGAAGCTCAATCCTCACGGCGATATGGCTATATACGAAACTATGGTGCGTCTTACGCGGGGCAACGAGTCCTTACTGCATCCTTTCGTAGACTCCAAGGGAAGCTTCGGTAAGCAATACTCGTCAAATATGAAATTCGCGGCTTCACGTTACACCGAGGTCAAGCTCGACAGCTTTTGTCAGGAACTTTTCCGTGGCATAGATAAGGATGCCGTCGATATGGTGGATAACTACGACGGAACGATGAAGGAGCCCGTTCTTCTTCCCACGACCTACCCGAATATTCTCGTCACGCCAAATACGGGTATCGCTGTAGGTATGGCTTCGTCTATCTGCTCCTTTAACCTCACGGAGATATGCGACGGTACTATAGCTCTTCTCAAAAATCCGCGTATAACCACCGACAAAATGATGGATATTATCAAGGCCCCCGATTTCCCCGGCGGCGGCGCTATAATCTACAACCGAGACGATATGAGACAGATATTCGAGACGGGCTCGGGTTCTGTTAAAATACGTTCAAGATACAATTATGACAAAGCGCAAAACTGCATAGATATTATCCAGATCCCCTACTCCACCTCCATAGAGCTTATACTTAACCGTATCTCCGACCTCGTAAAGGAAGGAAAGCTCAAGGAAATAGTCGATTTCAGAGACGAGATCGACCTCAGCGGATTTAAGCTCGCGCTTGAGCTTCGCCGCGGTGTTGATCCCGACAAGCTTATGAATAAGCTCTTTAAGCTCACGCCTCTTGAGGACAGCTTCAAGTGTAATTTCAACGTGCTTATCGACTCAACGCCCCGTCAGATGGGTGTCGTGGAGATTCTTGGCGAGTGGATAAAATTCAGAATGGTGTGTCTGCGTCGTGAGCTTACGTTTGACCTTAAGAAAAAACAGGATAAGCTTCATCTGCTTATGGGACTTGCTCAGCTTCTGCTCGACATTGACAAAGCAATTCGTATAATCAGAAGCACGGAAAAGGAAGAGGACGTTATCCCCAACCTTATGGCAGGCTTTAATATCGACGAGGTTCAGGCAGAATATATCGCGGAGATAAAGCTGCGTCACCTCAACAGAGAGTACATCGTAAACCGTATATCCGAGATGGAGGACCTTCGCTCGGAAATAGACCGCATTGAGGGCATACTTGCCGACGAGCTTAAGCTTAAGTCTCTTATCGCGACACAGCTCACGGAGATAAAGAAGAAATACGGTCAGCCACGCCGCTCTCAGCTCATCCACACGGACGACATAGAGGAATACGACGAGGAAAACGAGATAGAAAATTTCAACGCGCGTATCTATCTCACACGCGAGGGATATTTCAAAAAGATAACGCTACAGTCTCTGCGCGGAAACGACGAGCAAGCGCTTAAGGAAAACGACGAAATACTCATAAGCGAGGACACGGACAATCGCTCCGAGCTTATCTTCGTTACGGATAAATGCCAGCTTTACCGCGCGAAAACGGCAGATTTTGATTGCTGTAAGGCTTCTGCTTTGGGTACTTATCTGCCCGCCGCGCTCAATATGGACGACGGTGAAAAGCCTATATTTATGCGTATTCACAAGGGCTTTAACGAGGGCGAAAATCTGGTTTACGTGTTTGAGAACGGCAAGGGTGTAAAGATACCCGCCCCCTGCTACGAAACCAAGGCTCCGCGCCGTAAGCTCGTCAACATTTGCTCTTGCGCTTCTCCGTTGGTCGGAGTGTTCTATGAGAAGGAAAAAGAGCCGTTCGAGATAATAATGGTGAGTGATGCTGAAAGAGCTATAATTATCAAAACCTCTCTTATCCCCGCAAAGACGACAAGGACCTCGGGCGGAGTAACGCTTATGACGCTTAAGAAGGGACAGAAAATAGTCGATTGCCGTTCGGATTTTGAGACAAAGTACGCTGATACAAAGGGCTATCGAAAGCTCAAAATTCCCGCAACGGGTCAGGCACTCAACGAAAAAGACCTCAAAATACAGCAGCTTAAAATAGACGGCTGATTTAGAAAGGATACCCATTATGAAAAAAACCAAATTTTTTGTAAGGCTTATGTGTTGGATACTCGCGGCTCTTATGCTCGTCGGTACACTTACCTACATTATATCGTTTTTATAATCTGACTGCGGAAAGGCTCTTACTATGGATCTGTTTATACCGACACTAAATCAAATGGTGTTTCTGTTCGCATTTATTGCTATAGGCTTTCTACTGTCAAAATTTGAGGTCGTTCCGAACGGATCGGCGGGTATTTTGGCAAAGCTTGAAAACTGGTTGTTTATCCCCGCCCTCGTAATGCAGACCTTTATCGGAAACTTTACGGTGCAAAATCTCGGCGTTACGTGGAAGCTTCTGGCTTTCGGATTTATAATTGACCTTGTTGTATTCCCCCTGTCTATCTTGGTATCAAGATTTTTCGCTAAGGACGAATATACGCAAAAGATATACACTTATGGACTGTGCTTTTCAAATTTCGGCTTTATGGGAAATGCTGTAGTTAGTGCCATCTTCCCTGATATTTTCTATGAGTACGTCGTATTTACGCTAACACTCTGGATACCTATTTATCTTTGGGGCGTTCCCGCGCTTCTTGCGTACGAGGACGGAAAGAAATCGTTTGGTCAAAGGATCAAGGCGCTTGTAAATCCGATGTTCATAGCGATGATAATAGGTATGGTGATAGGCATAGTTGGAATTAAGCTTCCCTCCGCGATAAACTCCGTTATAAACACGTCGGCAAGCTGTATGTCTCCCGTTGCAATGCTGCTCACGGGCTTCACCGTAGCGCAGATAGACCTCAAAAAAACTCTTACGAAAATAAGTGTTTATTGGGTAAGCATCTTGAGGTTGGCAGTATATCCGCTTGCGGCAATAGGTGTTTTCTTTCTCATAAGACTTACGGGACTTAACCTTCCCGACAGCTACGTTATCTGCGCTATATGCTCTTTAGCGATGCCTTTAGGTCTTAATACTATCGTCATTCCCGCCGCATACGGCAAGGACACGTCAGTCGCTTCGGGTATGGCTTTGATCTCTCACGTCTTATCTGTAATATCTATCCCTCTTGTGTTTATGCTCTTGAAGGTTATTATTTAAGGAGGTACGGTAATGAAAATTTTAATAATATACGCCACCTCCGGAGGGGCAAGTCGGATGTGCGCCGAGATCCTGCGCGATAAATTTTCAAGCGACGCCTTTGAGGTAACTCTTTGTGATATACACGATAATCCGCCCCCGCCCGACGGCTTTGACGTTGCCGTAATAGGCGGCTCAATTCGTATGGGAAAAATAAACAAGAAGCTTAAACACTATCTGAAAACGCACGTGGATACGCTTAACAAGCTTCACACCGCCCTATTCTTATGTTGCGGTTATACGGAAAATTTTGACGACTACGTATCCCTGAATTTTCCCAAAAGCATTATTCCAACGCTTGGCATACATTGCTTCGGCGGAGAACTGAAGCCCGAAAAGCTTAAGGGATTTGATAAATTTATCGTAAAAATGGTTCGTACGTCTATTCTTGACGAGGATTTTGAAAGCCCCGATCCTACGAGATCTCCGCTTCCCGAGATTGTTCCCGAAAATATCTGGCGACTTGCGGATACAATAAGAGCATTGCTTTGAATATTGGTTTATTTTTACTTATTTGCGCTACTCTGTTTGCTTACTTTTGTTCAACTTGACAGTCACAAAAAACTTGACAAATTGCAACAAATGCGGTATAATATATAGGTAGCGCAAAACGCTTGACCCACTAGCTCAGACGGTAGAGCACTTGACTTTTAATCAAGGGGTCCGGAGTTCGAGTCTCCGGTGGGTCACCATTTAAGCTAAAGACGAACCCGTTTCCTTTTGGAAACGGGTTCGTCTTTATATACATTCTTTATATACATAAGGGGCTGTCCTTAATAGGAACAGCCCCTTGATTTTTTATTTAACTTTGATTTCGCGAATCCAACCCTCGGGTGCTTCAATTCTACCCATTTGGATACCCGTCAGCGTATCGTACAGCTTCTTTGTAACGGGTCCCATCTCGGTCATACCGCTTGGCAGACATATTTCCTTGCCGTGGTCAACTATCTTTCCTACGGGAGAGATAACGGCTGCCGTTCCGCAAAGACCGCATTCCGCAAAGTTCTCAAGCTCCGAGACGTTCACTTCTCTCTCCTCTACCTCCATACCAAGATATTCCTTTGCAACGTAGCAAAGCGAACGTCTCGTGATAGAAGGAAGAATGGTATCGGACTTAGGCGTTACGAGCTTTCCGTCCTTGGTTACGAACAGGAAGTTTGCTCCGCCCGTCTCCTCGACCTTCGTTCTCGTTGCGGAATCAAGATACATATTCTCATCGTATCCCTGATTGTGCGCGTCAACGATTGCGTGCAAACTCATAGCGTAGTTAAGTCCTGCCTTGATGTGTCCCGTTCCACGGGGTGCTGCGCGGTCGAAATCACAAACGCGGAGCGTAAGCGGCTTTACTCCTCCCTTGAAGTAAGGACCAACGGGAGTTGCAAAAATACGGAACTGATACTCCGTAGCGGGTTTTACACCGATAACGGGGTTGCTTCCGAACATATAAGGGCGAAGATACATAGTTGCGCCGGAGCCGTAAGGGGGAACGAAATCCGCGTTTGCGGCAACTACTGCCTCTACTGCCTCAACAAACTTATCCTCGGGATAAGCGGGCATCTCAAGTCTTCTTGCACTGTCAGCCATACGCTTTGCATTGAGGTCGGGGCGAAACGTTACGATGCGTCCATCCTCGGTGCGATATGCCTTAAGTCCCTCGAAAACCGTCTGCGCATACTGAAATACTCCTGCGCACTCGTTCAGTACGACGTTTGCGTCCTCGGTGAGAAATCCCTCGCCCCACGCTCCGTCCTTGAAATTTGAAACGTATCTTTTGTCCGTCTGAACGTATCCAAATCCCAGATTGGACCAATCCAATTGCTTGTTACTCATAATTTTCTCCTTTGTATTACGTCTGTTACCTAAGACAAAAATTATTTGTTATAATTTTTTCCGAGGCTGAGCGCCTTCATATTAAGCTCCTTAAGAGCTGCCTTCTTAGGCGGAACGAGCTTCTCTACAACCTCTTGTGCTCCGTTGAAGGAAAGCTAAGTCGGATCGTAGCCATGTC
>JAZOON010000202.1:0-2150 GCA_045655045.1 Eubacteriales bacterium
CTATAAGTTCTTTAATGATTGGCAGCAATTCACTTACTTTCTCATATTTCCTTGACATAACAAAAACCTCCTATGGTAGTACTTTAATTCTACCATAGGAGGCTCTTTTTTTCAATTGTCCGTTTTTAACGGACTTGTGCACGAAATGCTATCTCTTTTTCTGTTCTTTTTTTAGTTTAGAGTTAAGAGGCTCGCTTACGCTCACCGTTATGAGCTTGCATAGCAAGCGTTATGATATGATTGCCCGTCTATCCTATAACTTGGCGAAGCCAATCATAACTATGCGAAGCATATCATAACTCATAACTTGCCCCTTGGGGCAATCATAGTTTAGCGTGATGTCCTTAACGGACATCACGCTAAAGCGCGTCACGCTGTTTCTTTGTGTTTTTTACTATAAGTGAAATGCATCTTTTTACAATTTTCTTGGAATCCGAGTCAAGGGAGTTCCATGCGCGAAGAAGCTTTAGCTTGTCCGCGTTGAGGTCGGTCAGGGTTTTTGCGTTTGTAGAGGCGAGAATTTCATAAAGCGAATCTACGGTCTTTTTTCGTTCCTCAACTGACATTTCGTTCAGCCATTGCTTCAGAGTCCTGTCTATTTTCTTGCTACCCGCCGTTATTGCGCCGTGTCGGACAAAGCTGCTTCCAAGCACTGCCCACGAAAAGGCGTTGTGTTGCAGAAGCCCCGTCATACTGCTTTCCACAACGTCGTATCTGTCCTCGTGCTCAAGCAGCATACCGACGATCGACGACTGCGGGACGAGGATGTGTATGCGCGCGCGCGTTGCGGTGTAGCTTTCACTTTCAATGAATTTTCTGACAAACCCCGGTCCGTCATTGTTGTATACCGCGACTATTCTTTGATTTACGTCCTCAGGGCATTTTACCGCGCCGAAAACGGCGAGATTTCCGCCTTTGCTGTGACCGCCTATATATATTTTTCTGTCGGGAAAGGCGCGCGCGGCTCTTTCTACGTACCTTGCCGCTTCCGTCTGCGCGGGTATAGGACTGAGGAAGCTCATATTGAAGCTTTCCTTCCACCCGACTATAGTGTCGTCCGTTCCGCGAAAGGCGATGAACATTGCGTCGTCATCAATAAGAAAGGTAATCGCGCTGAACTGCATCTGGTCGATACCCGACACCTTGTTGACGTAGCCGATGACGGACGTTGCGGAAAATCTCGCGGAGCGCGCGGCTTTGGTAAGCGTGTTTACAACCTCGGGCGGCATTATAATTCCGAGATTTATCGGCTCGCCCCTGTGAGATTGAACGTAACGCTTCGCCGCCGAAAGAAAGCTTACGGGACGCGAGGAAAACGAAGCGGGAACTATTCGCTTGAAATCGATATAGCATATCTGCGAAAATATCATATTATCTACCTCTCCCACGCCGACCGTGGAAAAGGGTATATCACCGCGCCAATCCAAATAATCAAAAAGAGTTCCCATAAAAATCCCCCTTATATCTGTTTATGTACGCTTTTGTATTCGTCGTAAAATCTGTAATACGGACATCTCTTGGTTCTCGACGAAAGAAAATCGGACATTTCGTCCTGGTCAAGCTTCGCGGTGCAGACGTATTCCTCGTATTCGTCGTCGTAGTCGTAAAATTCACAGCTTTCGCAAATCGATGCGCTCATATTATCACTCCATATATTTTAATCTGTCAAGACAGTTTTGCAGTATTATCTGCGCGGTAAGCGTGTCGATGACCTGCTTTCTTTTTTTGCCTCTTGTGTTGGTTTCGTTGAGATACCGCGCGGCGGTCATAGTTGTCATTCGCTCGTCGAAGGTGGATACGGGAACGCTCTCTCCGAGCTTGTTTTTGAGCATCCAAGCGAATTTTTCGCACCTTTGCGCACGACCGCCGTGTGAGCCGTCCATATTTACGGGAAGCCCGACGATTACTGCCGAAACGCCCATTTCCAATGCCGTTTGCGCTACTGTATCAACGGTCTTGTCGATGCCGCCGGGGGAAACGTAGCCTATGCCCGACGCCATAAAGCGGGAAGCGTCGGAGACGGCAAGTCCCGTGCGAACGTCGCCGAAATCGACGCCGAGAATCTTTCCCGCGCCTTTCTTTATTTTCTCAAGTGTGTCAAGTTCAGTCATTTTTGATTTTGCCTTTCTTTTAGTATCTTGCTGAAGTCG
>JAZOON010000203.1:0-2791 GCA_045655045.1 Eubacteriales bacterium
GCAAATATTCCGAGCGTCAAGAAGCCTGCTTGCGCAACGCTTAAGGCAAAGCTGACGGATGGCGAGAGGTGTGCGGAAAACGCTTGGGATCTTTGGGTTTTCCCGAACACCGAAGCCCTTCCCGAGGGAGTTTACCGTTCAGAGAACGGTGAGGTGCGTGACGGTGCCGAGGCGACAATTGCAGAAAGACTTACCGATGAATTGATCGCGTACGTAAAGGACGGCGGATCTTTGATCCTTATAGGATCAGAAGGACTTGTACGTCCGTTCAGTCCCTTCCTCAGCTTGACGGTCGGACGCTATTTCTTCACGCGTCCCGCAAGCTTCCCGCCTTACGAGGATCTTCAGTCGGGAACGATAATCAAGGATCACCCGATGTTCGGAGATTTCCCGCGCGGCGCGTATGCTGATCTTCAATTCTATAATATGATAGCTGAAAGCCCCGCGCTTGACCTTGAGCCGCATGAGCTTACGGACACAGACCCTGTTATCAGAATGCTCCATTCTTATCAGGTCGGACGTCAGCTCGGTTATATAGTTGAACGCAGAATGGGCAAGGGAAATATTATAGTAACTTCACTTAATCTGAGCGCAGAACTTGCTGAAGCACGTTATTTGCTCGGAAATATGGCGAATTATGCCAAGAGCAGAGATTGGGCAGATGCTCCCGAGATCAGCGAAAGCGCGATAGAAAAGCTTGTCAGCGGAACAAATATTGAGCCTTAAAATAATGAAAAACGAGCGACCTGCTAATAGAGCAGGTCGCTCAACTAATTTCAGTCGTGTTTTATCCAATCGGGATAAGCCTCAAACGAAACGTCCTTACCGCCATAGGGGAAGGTAAGCTTACAAGAGAAAAGCATAGGTGACTCCGCATCTGCACGCGAGCCGTATTTGTGATCTCCGACAAGAGGATATCCGCGAGAGGCAAATTGAACGCGTATTTGATGCTGTCGTCCTGTATGCAGTCTTATGCGGACAAGGGAGGTCTCTCCCTTTGACAGACGGACGTACTCAAGCTTTGCTGGCTTAACGCCACCGCGCATACGTTTAACGACAAATACTTTGTTTTTCTTTGCGTCTTTCCACAAAAGATCCTCAAAAATACCGCTTTCGGGAGGCTCGCCGTGTACATTTGCAACGTATTCTTTTATCATAGTGCCGTCCGTGATCGCGCGCGAGAGCTCTGCGGCGGATTTTTTTGTTCGTGCGTAGACCATCACACCGCCGACGTTCATATCAAGTCTGTGAACGGGGAAGACCTCGCCGCCAAGCTCGTTTTTGATAAGCTCCGGCATTTGATGCTCCGAATCGACCCCGACGGGCTTGACGCAGACGGCTATGTTTTTGTCGGAATATAGTAATTTCATATATTATACATCCTGAATAAATCTTGCTATGCGCAGAAGCGTTGACTTTGCGCGGGCAGCGAACTCCGCATCATCGTGAAGCCGCTCGACGGTCCACGTTCTCTCAGAGAGTGCGGAAAGGTTTTCGATAGTGCGTCCGATCTCCTGTTCAAAGGTACACTCCCAAACGGAGAGCTGTGCGCCGAGCACGTTTTCCGTAGGAGCTACGTTGATAGGATTGAGGCGAGCCTTTGATTTAGGCCACCAATGCTGCCAATTATATACGTTCCAGCCGAGAATGTTGGTGTAGTCCCAACGCCTCGTCAGGTGCGGCACGATATAAAGCGGCTGCCACGAGCCGTTTATTATTCTGAAGCCTTCTTCAAGAAGCTCGTCTGCCATATGGTAGTATGATTCCCAAGCGGTAACGATAGTCTCTTTTGGAACGTGGTGAGAGCCTTTTTTGGGGAATCCTTCCCAAACGATAGGAGTTTTTCCGAGATCAAGTACAATGCGTGCGACACGTCCGACAAATTCGCTATACAGCTCGTATTCGTCCTCAATGCCGTGCTCCTCCATATATTTTTTGCAAACGGAGCAATAATTCCAAGCTTTTATATTTGCCTCGTCGCCGCCGATGTGTATGTACGGCGTTTCGGGGAATATCTCGCAGATCTCGGTGAGCAGAATTTTGATGGCTTCAAGCGTTTTTTCGCTTCCCACGCAGATGATGTTGTCGGCTGTGATGACAACTCCCTCCTCGGAAACGATATTGCCGCCGTCGCCCTCCATTTTGTTGGCGAAGAATTCGGGGTAGTTTTTATTGAGTGCGCCTGCGTGACCGGGAATTTCAAATTCGGGAACTATAAATATGCCTTTTTCGTTTGCGTGAGCGCGGAAAGCCTCAAGTTCCTCAAAAGAATAGAAACGATTGCCGTTCGTGATGTTCGGAAACGCTTTTGACGGAAGCGTATAACGCTGATCGTCGATAAAATGAAGGTGCAGATATTTTATTTTGAGTATGAAGCAGAGGTCTATGTATTTGTGAACTGTGTGGGCAGGGTGCCATTCGCGGGCAAGATCCACCATAAGAGCGCGGTAATCCTTGTCGGGATAATCCTCGATAAGCGCTTTTTCAATGGAAAAACCGAAGCTTCTTTTCTGTACAGCAAGAATAAAGCTTGCAATAGCGTAAAGCATACCTTCTTTGTCGGATGCCGCGAGAGTTATATTTTCTCTTGAATCAAGGCGGTAGCTTTTAGAGGGAAGGGCGGCATCGTATTTCAGCGCTATTCCTCCGTCACCGATCTTGAGCGGACACTCAAAGATTTTTTCAAAGGAAGCGGAAAGAGTTTTGGCGCAGCTTTCAAAAGCGTCATATTCGCAAGTGACGCAAAGCGGAATCTTGACCTCACCGTCACAAAGTTGAACTTTTTTAGGTG
>JAZOON010000204.1:0-9474 GCA_045655045.1 Eubacteriales bacterium
AAGTCGTAAGAGGAAAATTCAAAGCTGTCGGCGTTTTCGGGCAGTACAAATTCCTTGCGGGTAATAACCTTTATATCAGGGTTAATATCCTTCATTCTTCTTGCCACGACCTCTACCTTGTCTTGCCCTACGGTGCTTTCAAGTGCGCAGAGCTGACGGTTTATATTACTTTCGGAAACTGTGTCACTGTCTATAAGCTCGACTGTTCCGATACCGCAGCGAGCAAGAGCCTCGGCAGCGTAGCTTCCGACTCCGCCCACACCGAAAAGAGCGACCTTTTTTGTCGCGAGAGCCTTCGTGGCTTCCTCACCTATTATAAGAGACTGTCTTAGAAAGCGTTGGTTCATTTTATTTCTCCTTTGGAGTGATGGATTGACGTTCCCCGCAGCAGGGCTTCGATTTTTTACACGGATTTTTGGCGTGTTCGCTCTTATCTTTGTATAGACAGCCGAGGATGCCTGTCTATACAAAACAATGCTCTGACAAAATCTTGTTACTCAACTGACTTTTTCTTTGCTTTTTTACGCACGATGATCACCGTTGCCGTTATTGCAGCTCCAATACCGACGAGAACGATAACGACGGGCAGGACGTGCCTTATCAGCACCGTTTCAAGTGCTGTCTGGTCTTCGGGAACCGGTGCGTCTTCTATGCGTACGGAATAATACTTTGCGGTATACGTATCGTTCCCCATAACGAGTCCGAGTGGCTTTGACCAGCCGATGAACGTGTAAATAAAGCCGTCCTTTTCAAACGTCAAGGGTATTTCAGGTGCAACCACGGTCTCCCCGAGCGCGTAGTAATGAGTATCAATAAGCTCTCCGCCCGACATAAATCTTATTTCATATTTTTTTACGTCAAATTCTACTGACAGCGTTGCGTCGTAGGCTGGCATAAGAAGCTCGCCGCTCACGGGAAGCTCGACTGAGCGACCGTCCTTGTCGGTGAGCGTTATTTTGCTTACGACAAATTCCGCGTTGGGGAAAAATTCAAGCTCAAGCAAAGAGCCTGCGGGGTAGAGATCCGAGGGGCAGAATACCGCGCCGCCGTCTCCGTGCTTGATCGTCAGCGTGTAGTAGCGCGATACGGCGTAGCTTGTTCCGTTTTTTGCCTTGAATTCTACCGCGTCGCCGAGGGCGGTACACGACAGGCGGGTTTTGCCGTTTGCGAGAACGAAGGGATTGACCGCCTGATCTTCGGTGCAGGGAAGAGACATCCAGACGTCGCCGCTAAATCGGACGGCGCTGCCGTTAGACTTTGTGAAATGGTATCCCACTCCGTTTTCCGTGTGGGTAAAGGTCATCGACTCCGTTCCGAGATTTGAAAGGGTGACAACGGTGGAATTCGGAACTGTAACGGTCACGCCGTTTGACGTTATTCGAATATTTCTTCCGTCAGCCGCCGCGGTACGTATAAGATTGAATACTTCTACCTTGTCGGCGGCAGTCGTTATAACGTAATCGTTTTCCGACGCGTATACTGACAGCTCGTTCGAGCTTTCTATCTTAACGAGCTCCTTTTGTGTGAATTTAGCGGTATATTCGGCGTTGCCTGTGACCTTGGCGGGAGTTTCGTTCCAGCCGTCAAAGGTGTAAAGCGTTCCGCCGACAAAGACCTCTGCGCGGACGGCGGGGGGAGTTGGCAGCTCACCGTAGGAAAGCTCTCTTGTGACGGTTTTTCCAAGAATACTCCAGCTTACGGAATAAACACGCTCGGTTTGGGTAAAGGTAGCTATATAGGTGGCATCAGCCGTTACGGGTGTGATCTGCGGCGACCAGCCCGCGAAGGCGTATACGGTGTCGGTCGTGCTTTCCTTCGTCGGCGCTTCGCCGTTAAATACGGGCGTTTCGCCGTATTCGTACTCTCCCTCATACAAGACCACGCCCGAGGAATGCTCAAAGCTTATCGAGTACGTTCTTGCCGATTTGGTAAATTGAGGTATATAAAAAATGTCGCCGTTGTCACACGCTATTTCGCTCCATCCGTCAAAGGTATAGTCATATTGCTCGGAGCTTTCCCTGACGGGAGCTTGGGGGGCTGAATTTATCGAGAGTATCCGACCGTCGTGGGAATAATAAGCCGTAATCGGCTCGCCTGCAAACGGACGCTCCACCACCTTTTTAAAGGTCAGTGTAAGATCGCTCGGAAGCTCTCGGCTGACGGTCGTAACGTCCGAAAGATAATGCTCGGCGCGAAGATATACTTGAAAGTCCGCGGAATTTTCACCGAACGTCGGAGGAAAGACCGCCGCGGGCGGCTCACCCGGGTCACTGACCTTTTGAGGCGCCGTAGGTTTTTTTACCTCAAGCGGTGCGGAGGGCTCTTTTACCTCAGCAGGCTTCTTTGGCGCTTTTGGCAGATTTGTGGCGGGAACTTCTCCCTCCCACCACTCAATTCCCTCGGGAGATGCGTTGTTCGTATCGGTCAGTATTACGTTCTGCCCGAGAAGATCACCGAAATTATAAGAGATACTCTCTCCCGTTTCGGAATAGAAATCCCAGGACTCGGGGGCGGTAACACTGTCATCAAGAACGTGACATATGAGATAGATGTGACAGAGCACGTTGCGTATTCTCCACTTTTTGTAGGTTGCCATTTCCTTGTCGGACTTGTATTCGACCTCTATAAGCGCGCATACGTGGATATATATGGTGTCCGTAAGAACAGACGTCATTTTGTCGTAAAGATAATTGAATTTTTCGCGTATCTCGGCGTAATTGTCGCGGTAAAATTCAAACGCAGCCCTTTCGGATTCCTCGCGCGCTTCGTTGTACCCTCCGAGAAGCTCGTTAAGCTCGTCGGAAACGTCGCGCATAACGTTAATGTTTTCTCTTTCAACTCCGTAAAGGGTTACAAGCTCGTCGTCGTATTTCTCTATCATTGCGACAAGCTCCTTGTTCTGCAGAGCGTTATAAAGCGTACCCACCCCGTTGTCGGGACGAACGAACATTGATTCGAGGGCGTAGGTTGCCGTTCTCACAGCTTGCAGATTGGCAAGGTACTTTTTGTATTCCTCGTATTCCGCCGTGTTTTCGGCATACGCCTTTTCGTAAGCTTCCTTTTCAGCCTTGTAAGTAACCATAGCGGCAAGGTATTTTTCGTAAGCCTTTATTTCCTTTTCGTAAGTTGCAAATGCGGAAAGGTAAGCGTTATATTTGGTGAGTGCCTCGTCGTAAACGGCTTTTTTTTCAAGATATTCCTCGTATGCCGCAAGGTCGTCGGTGTATTCGTGGAGCTTTTTTAGGTATGAAAGGTATTCTGCTGACGCTTGCTCGTATTCCGCGCTTATTCTTTTAGCGGTCTGCTTATCGTTGAATGCAAAATTTGCGAGTGTCAGCGCGTAGTCCTCGGGTAATTCTATTTCGCACTCGTATTCAACGCTTACGAAATTTGCGTCGGGCGCGCTTATCAGGCACGAATATTTATCGCCGTTCTCTATAAGTGCGGCGGTTTGCTCTGCGCAGACAGCCCTTACGGGTATCCATTTTACCGTCGAGCCGTTTTGGGCTTCGTATATTTTGGGCGTGGCGAAAACCATTATGCTGTCGTCTTGTATCTCAATATCTACCGACGACGGACATACGTTATCGCTATACAGCAGAACGGTGTCGAAATATCTGTCGGCATACGCGGCTTCTTCGTCACTTACCGTATCGGGATAAAGTCTTTTAAGTATCTCTGACGGTGAAACGCTTACCTTTTCCTCTCCCTCGGCGGAATAATCCATATCGGGGAGTGTGTCGCTTGCCGCGGCGGGATAAGCCGATATTACGGAACAGCAGGTTATAACGCACAGAAAAAGGCAAAGCATTTTCTTTGCTGTGTACCGCTTTTTCATTATTCCACCTCCTTTTAGCAGATAAGTTTTCATAGCGCTGACAGCATGGGATCACCTTGGTGCGCCCACGGGATATAAAGCTGCATCAGCATATTAATATTGTAAGATATTTACGCGTGTATGTCAACATATAATTTGAAAACATTTTTTCAACAAAATAAAATTCGACAGCAAGCGCAAGGAAAAGTCAAAAATATGTTGACAAAGGTTCGATAATATGTTATAATACATCCGTATGTTGTGTGGAAATTTTAATAGCAAAGTGTAATATGTTTTGACTAAAGAAAGGAAATTCACAAAATGAACAAGTTCAATACGACCGTCAATGAGAGAGAAGAGAGAGAAAACATTCTCCGACAGGTAAGAGAGTATTGCGAAAAGTATCACGCGAAGCCCGAATACAAGGAAGGCGACAGGATCCCCTATGCGTCACGAGTTTACGACAGCGACGAGATGTGTAATCTCGTTGACAGCTCGCTTGAATTCTGGCTCACGTCTGGAAGATATACGGACGAATTTGAAAAGAAATTTGCCGAGTATCTCGGCGTAAGAACGGTAAGCCTGGTGAACTCGGGCTCTTCCGCAAATCTGCTCGCGTTTATGGCGCTCACCTCCCCGTTGCTCGGCGAAAGAGCCGTAAAAAGAGGAGACGAGGTCATCACGGTAGCGGCAGGCTTCCCCACTACGGTTACCCCCATTATTCAGTACGGCGCGATACCCGTATTCGTTGACGTTACCATTCCTCAGTACAATATCGACGTTACCAAGCTTGAGGCGGCTTTGTCTGATAAGACCAAGGCTGTCATGATCGCTCATACGCTTGGAAACCCATTCGACCTCGCGGCTGTTAAGGCTTTCTGTGACAAGCACGGCTTGTGGCTTGTCGAGGACAACTGCGACGCGCTTGGCTCGGAGTACACAGTAGACGGCGTTACCCGCAAGACGGGAACGGTGGGCGATATCGGTACGAGTAGCTTCTATCCTCCTCACCATATGACGATGGGAGAAGGCGGAGCTGTATACACGAACGATCCCAAGCTTTCAAAGATAATCCGTTCTATCCGCGACTGGGGTAGAGATTGCGTATGTCCCTCGGGAGTTGACAATTTCTGTCAGCACAGATTTGACCGTCAGTACGGCGAGCTTCCCTTCGGATACGACCACAAGTACGTATACTCCCATTTCGGATACAACCTTAAGGCGACCGATATGCAGGCGGCAGTAGGCTGTGCGCAGCTTAAGAAGTTCCCCTCGTTCGTCGAGCGTCGCCGTCATAATTTTGCAAGACTTAAGGCGGCTCTTGAGTGTGTTTCCGACAAGCTCATTCTTCCTGTTGCTTGCGAAAATTCCAATCCCTCCTGGTTTGGATTCCTTATAACCTGTCAAAACGGAGTAGACCGTGAAAAGGTCGTTTCCTATATAGAGTCCCACGGCGTTCAGACCAGAATGCTGTTTGCGGGTAACCTTACCAAGCATCCTTGCTTTGACGAGATGCGCGCTACGGGTGAGGGCTACAGAATAGTTGGAACTCTTGAAAATACCGACAGGATTATGATGGATACCTTCTGGGTAGGCGTTTACCCCGGAATGACCGATGAAATGATCGACTATATGGCAAAGACCATTATTGCGGCGGTAAATTCTTAATTTATAAAAAAGAATTCCTGCCTCGCTTTGGGGCAGGAATTGTTGTATAAGGCTATATGAAAATGAATTTCTCCACCGCGGCGCGGTGGAGGGCTTCTTATGATTTTTAGGCTTGAAATTGAAGAACGAAAGAAAAGGACTTTAAATATATGAAAATTCGTCTTGCTGATTACGTTGCCGATTTTCTCGTTGAAAACGGAATAACCGACTGCTTTACGGTAACCGGGGGCGGAGCGATGCATCTTAACGATGCTCTCGGACACAAGGAGGGGCTTAAATGCCTTTACAATCATCATGAGCAGGCTTGCGCGATAGCCGCAGAGGCATACGCAAGAATAAACAATAAGATAGCAGCCGTTTGCGTTACTACGGGTCCCGGCGGAACGAACGCAATAACGGGAGTGCTTGGAGGTTGGCTTGATTCCGTTCCGATGCTTATAATTTCGGGACAGGTACGCTACGACACCTCAAGGAGAGGCATGGGACTTAATATAAGAGCGGGCGGTGACCAGGAGTTTGATATAACCTGCGCTGTCGAATGTATGACCAAGTATTGCGAGATGATAGAGGACCCCAAGCGCATTCGTTACGCGCTTGAAAAGGCTCTTTATTTTGCGACTACGGGCAGACCCGGTCCTTGCTGGATAGATATTCCCGTAAACTATCAGGGCTGCATAATAGAGACCGACGAGCTTGAGGGCTTTGATCCCGCAGGTGAGAAAAACGATATTCCCTCGCCCGTGGCAGACGCTACCGTGGACGAGATAATCGAAAGGATAAAGACGGCAAAGCGCCCCGTGCTTTACGCGGGTAACGGAGTGCGTCTTGCGGGCGCGTTTGATATATTCGAGACGGTCGTCCCAAAGCTTAATATTCCCGTGGTAACGGGTTGGGATAACATTGATATGATGGCTGACGAGGATCCGCTTTACGTCGGACGCGGCGGCATTATGGGTGACAGAGCGGGTAATTTTGCGGCGCAGAACGCAGACCTTATACTTGCCGTCGGTAACAGACTTTCTATCCGTCAGGTAGGCTATAGCTGGAAGACCTGGGCGAGAGAGGCGTTCGTTATTATGGTTGACGTTGACGCAGAGGAGCTTAAGAAGCCTACGCTTCACGTTGAGATGCCCGTACACGCGGATGCAAAGGATTTTCTCTCGAAGCTGCTCTCCAAGCTCCCCGAGGACGGAGTGCTGTACGCGGAGAACGGTTGGCAACAGAACTGCCGAGATTGGAAGAGGGATTACCCCGTTGTTCTTCCCAAGCATTACGAGTGGGAAGGACTTGCAAATCCTTACGCATTCATTAAAAAGCTTTCCGACAGACTTCCCGAGGATTACACGACTGTCGTTGGAAACGGTACGGCGTGCGTTGTAGGAAGCCACGGCTACACCATAAAGAAGGGGCAGAGATTTATTATAAATTCCGCCGTAGCTTCTATGGGATACGATCTCCCCGCGGCTGTGGGCGCTTGTGTTGCGGTGGGCAAGAAGGAGATAGTTTGCGTTTCGGGTGACGGAAGTATACAGATGAACCTTCAGGAGCTTCAGACCATACTTACCAACCGTTTGCCTATAAAGATATTCGTTATCAATAACGACGGATATCACTCCATTCGTCAGACGCAGACCAATCTGTTTGGAAATCACACCAAGGTAGGAATCGGACCCGAGAGCCAAGACCTTTCATTCCCGTCGCTTGAAAGACTTGCGTGGGCGTACGGATATCCTTACGCAGCGTGTCGCACGAACGCCGAGATAGACGCAACGCTTGACGCGGCGTTTGGAACTGAGGGCGCGTTTATCGCGGAGATATTCGTCGATCCCAAGCAGTTCTTTGAGCCCAAGAGCGCGACCAAGAGACTTGCCGACGGCACTCTCGTAAGTCCTCCTCTTGAGGACCTCGCGCCTTTCCTTGATAAGGAAGAGCTTAAGAAGATAATGAAGATACCGATGATAGAGGAATAATGCTCTTAAATACAATATATAATAGTCCAAATTGCAATTCCATTGTAATTTAAAAAGTAGTATAATAGGTGCATCATATTTCCAAAAAGGAGAAAAGTTATGAACGTAACAGAAAAAGTAAAAGAGTTGAAGATCGTGCCCGTAGTTGTAATCAAGGACCTTGCTGACGCAGAGCCTACCTTGAGAGCGCTTTGCGAGGGAGGTCTGCCCGTTGCGGAGATAACCTTCCGTACGGCTTGCGCGGCTGACGCAATAAAGCTCGGATGTGAAAAATTCCCCGAGATGCTTATCGGCGCGGGAACGGTTATCAATGCCGAGCAGTGTAATAAGGCTATCGACTGCGGCGCAAAATTTATAGTAGGTCCCGGCTTTGCCGCAGAGGTTGCAGAGGTTTGCCGCGAGAGAGGCGTGCTGTATCTTCCCGGTTGCGTAACTCCTACCGAGATAATTACCGCAATTTCTTACGGACTTGAGACGGTAAAATTCTTCCCTTGCTCAAACTACGGCGGACTTGGAACGCTCAAGGCGCTCAGCGCGGCATTCCCCACTATGAAGTTTATGCCTACGGGCGGAATTTCCGAGGAGAACGTTCTCGAATATCTTGCGTTCGACAAGATAGTGGCGTGCGGCGGTAGCTGGATGATGAAGGGAACGCCCGACGAAATAAAGGAAAAGACCGTAAGAGCAGTTGCGCTCGTAAATCAGTAATCACTATTTTATATATTTCACAAGTTTTTTGAAAGGAGTTTGAGGAAAAGCTTTTTTTCAAAAAAGTTTTCCTCAAAAAATACAAATGAAAGTTATTACATTTGGCGAGCTTATGCTCAGACTCGCACCTAACGGATACTACAGATTTTTCCAGAACGACCAGATGCAGGCTACCTTTGGCGGCGGAGAGGCAGACGGAGCTGTTTCTCTCGCAAATTACGGACTTGACAGTACTTACGTAACCAAGCTTCCCAAGCACGCAATAGGTCAGGCGGCAGTTGATTCTCTGCGCTATTTCGGCGTTGATACGTCGAAGATAGTTCGCGGCGGCGACAGAGTAGGTATATACTTCCTTGAAAAGGGCGCGTCTCAGAGAGGCAGCGTTTGTATTTACGACCGCGCGCACTCTTCAATAGCAGAGGCAAAGCCCACCGATTTCGATTGGGACGCTATTTTCGAGGGAGCGGATTGGTTCCACTTTACGGGAATTACGCCAGCTCTCGGCGGAGAAATGGTCGAGATATGCAAGCAGGCGTGCGTTGCGGCAAAGAAGCGCGGCGTTAAGGTATCCTGCGACCTCAACTACCGTGGTAAGCTCTGGACGAGAGACGAGGCGAGAGCCGCTATGACCGAGCTTTGTCAGTACGTTGACGTTTGCATTTCCAACGAGGAGGATGCAAAGGACGTATTCGGTATCGAGGCAGAGGGAAGCGATATTTACGGCGGAAAGCTCAATCACGACGGCTACAAGTCCGTTGCGAAGCAGCTCGCTGACAAATTCGGATTTGAAAAGGTAGCTATCACGCTCCGTACGTCCATTTCCGCAAACGATAACGATTGGGCGGGAATGCTCTTTGACGGAGAAAACTACTGCTTCTCAAAGTCCTACCACCTTCATATCGTTGACCGCGTAGGCGGCGGCGACAGCTTTGGCGCGGGACTTATTTACGCGCTTCTCACGGGCAAGGATACGCAGTCCGCGATAAACTTTGCTGTAGCGGCATCTGCTCTTAAGCACACGATTGAGGGTGACTATAACCGTGTATCCGTTTCCGAGGTTGAAAAGCTCGCGGGCGGCGACGGCTCGGGAAGAGTACAGAGATAATAAAAACAAACAATAGCGTTTTGGGGAAATGAGGATACAAATAAATCCCTCCACCGCTTGCGCGGTCCCCCTCCCTTTGACAAGGGAGGCTAATATAGCTTTGCGTTTATTGATAGCTTTTAGAGTGAATTTTTAGCAAAACGTAATTTTATTTTATATGTTTGCTCAGACAAAGTAGGGCTCCCTTGTCAAAGGGAGGGGGGCCG
>JAZOON010000205.1:0-2613 GCA_045655045.1 Eubacteriales bacterium
GTGGACGCATCCCATACAAAAGGGGCTGTCTCATTTAGATGCAGAAGTCGTGATTTGGTTCTCGTAGGCGTACAGGAGTACGCCAGAGAGCCAAATCGCGGCTAAAAAACACATATAAAATGAAATTTGAGAGATTTATCTCGAAAATTTCTACATAAAACCCGCTTTCACTATCGTTTTTTTGATAGCAAAAGCGGATTTTTACTGTTTTTATATTCGTGTGTTTTTGTTCTGCGCTAAATGAGACAGCCCCTCAAAAAAATCAAATTACCCTAAGCAGCAACAGCCACGATAAGCCGTAATAGGTAAGAACGGCAACGAGGTCGTTGAGCGTGGTAATAAACGGTCCCGAAGCAACGGCGGGATCTATTTTAATTCTTTTCAATATTATCGGAATAGCCGTACCCGAAATGCTTGAAAGAAGCATAGAAACGGCTAAAGCGATACCCGTACAGGCGGACACCGAGAACGACAGTGCCGCAGACTCTGCCTTTATAAAGAACAGATACGCGCCGATAAGCACGAAGGAAAGCGTGCCGAGTATAAGTCCGTTAGCCAAGCCGACTCTGGCTTCCTTGAATATCAAGCGAAGCTTTTGCGGCGCGTCAAGCGTTTCGTCCATAAGAGAACGGATAGTGACCGCAAGAGATTGCGTACCCACGTTACCCGCCATACCGAGTATAAGCGACTGAAACGAAACTATAAGCGTAAGTCTTGCGATAACCGCGCCAAACGCGCTGACAACTCCTGATACTATCAGACCAAGACCGAAAAGCGCGATAAGCCAAGGCAGACGCTTGCCTATGCTCTTGATAAGCGGCTCACGCAGATCCTCCTCCGCGCTAAGACCGCCGAGCTTTGCGTAGTCGTCACCTATCTCGTCCTCGATAAGCTCTGCAACGTCGTGCGCCGTGAGCGCGCCGCAAAGCTTGTTTTCCGCGTCAAGCACGGGAATGGAGTCCTCGGAATAGCCGCGTATGCGGTCGATACAGTCGTCAATAAGCTCGTGAGCGTATACGTAAGGATACGACGCCATTATTACGTCGTCGATAGGCTTCCCCGCCCTTGCTCTTATAAGGTCCTTCAGATCGATAGCGCCGACGAACACGCCGTCGCCGTCAAGCACGTATACGGTCGAAACGTTATCGTTTTCCGCGGCTTGCTCCACAAGCTCGCGCATAGCCTCTCTTACGTCAATACCGTTTTTGATGGCGATATAATTCGTAGTCATTCGGCTACCTATTTCGTCCTTATCAAACGACGTAAGCAGAAGGATCTCCTTTTTGACCTCCTCGGGGATAAGCTCCAAAAGATTTTTTCTTTCCTTCTTATCAAGCGCCTCAAGATATGCCACCGCCGCGCTTATCTCGATCCCCGAAAGCACGTCAACGCGCTTCCTTATATTAAGCTCGTCAAGATAAACGTCCTGCTCGTCGGCGTAGGATATAACGTCCGCAAGGGTCTGCGTGTCAAGAAGGTTGTAAAGCTTGCGCCTCTGCTCCGCGTTAAGCTCGGGGAGTGCCGAGGCAATATCGTTTTCGTGGTAGTCGCAAAGCTTTTCCCGTGTGCGGACGGGTGAAAGATTGCTTTTGATTATCTGCGCTATCTCCGACTTGTAGTCGGGAAGCGCGACGGGTACAATGATCTCCTCTTCCATTGTTGTTTCCTCCTATGAATAATGAAGTACGCATCTTGGAAAGAACAAAAATGTCCTTTGCCAAATTGCTTCGGGGCAATCAAGCTGACACCCCTACGTTGCTTTGGAAAAGGACGTGGCTATTTTTTATATTCGCACGAAAAATACAGTCAGAACAAAGACGACACAGCGCCTGACTCATACGGATATATCAAAAAAACCATGCCCAAACTTCGCCCGCAACTGCCGTCCATATTCTCACCTCTTCTTTTACTTTATTATGGTTTTCTTACCACTGTTATATTATACTACATTTTTTGCCATTTTGCAATAACTTTTTTAAAGTTTAATTTTATACGGTCAAATCAAAGATCTCATTGACTGCAACGGGATTTGCTCTGCCGCCCGTCGCTGCCATGACCTTTCCGATTATCGCCTTTTTTGCCGCGAGCTTGCCGTTTTTGTAATCCGATATAAGCTTGGGGAATTTATTTTTCACGTCGGTAAGTATGCCCTCAAGCACGTCCTTGTCATTTATCTGCCAAAGCCCTTCCCTCTCGGCGATTTCCGACGGCGCAAGAGCGCTGTCCGTAAGAAAATCCAAAAGCGTTTTCACCGTAGAGCTGTTTATTCTGCCTTCCGCGTAAAGCTCTGCCAGCTCACCGAGCTGCTCGGGAGTTATCGGCGTGACAAACTCGTCGGCGTGAGAATCGGTCAGAAGTCGGCTTATCATAATATTTGCAACGGTCTTCGGGTACTTACAGCACCTTACCGCTTGTCCGAAATACGCCGCCATCTGCGGACGCGATACTATTATTTCAACGTCCGCCTTTTCAAGACCGTAATCTTCCGTATAAAGCCTTCTTATATCGGCGGGCAGGGGCGGAAGCGACCGTCTTTCTATCTCCACGACCTCGCGGCTGAGCTTGAACGGAGCGATATCGGGTTCGCTGAAAAATCTGTAATCCGCCGCCGTT
>JAZOON010000206.1:0-10034 GCA_045655045.1 Eubacteriales bacterium
GCCTCGTCCTACCCCACACCCGAGACCGAAATAATCAACAAGGGCTATTCGTTTAGCTGACAGTGATTTTTAAGAGTGAGGAATTATGCAGACAAATATACTTGAATATCTTGAAAATACCGCAAAGCGTCTGCCCGAAAAGCTTGCCTTCTCAAACGGCAAGGAGGGAATGAGCTTCGGTGAAGTCATAGATGGCGCTATGGCGATAGGAAGCTTTATCGCATCGAAGGGAATATACCGCGAGCCCGTGGTGATATTTATGGACAAGCATCCGAGGACGGTTACGGCGTTCTGGGGAGTAATATACGCGGGATGCTTTTACGTCTGCCTTGACGAGAAGATGCCGCGCACGAGAATGGAGTCCATACTTGAAAACGTAAAGCCGAGAGTAATAATATCCGACAAAAAGAATTTTGAGGCGGCGAAGGTGCTCGGCGTTGATAACGTTCTTCTTTACGATGACGTTTGCGGCTTTGAGAAGAACAACGACGCGCTTTGCGCGGTAAGACGCGCACAGTGTGACGTTGATCCGATATACGTGGTGTTTACATCGGGTTCGACGGGTGTTCCGAAGGGGGTTGTGGCATCTCACCGTTCCGTGATAGATTATACGGAATCGCTGACGGAGGCACTCGGATTTAGTGAGGACACCGTATTTGCAAATCAAACGCCGCTTTATTTCGACGCTCCACTCAAGGAGCTTATGCCGACCTTAAAGCTTGGCGCAACCACGTATTTCGTTCCGCGTATGCTGTTTTCTTTCCCCGTAAGGCTTGTAGAATATCTTGATACGTATAAAATAAATACCGTTTGTTGGGTGGTTTCCGCACTCACGCAGATATCGTCACTCGGCGCGCTTGAAGCGCATACGCCGAAATATCTGACTACGGTAGCCTTCGGCAGCGAGGTCTTTCCGCGTAAGCAATACGATCTGTGGCGTAAGGCTTTGCCGAACGCAAGATTTTTCAATCTCTACGGACCGACCGAGGCGACGGGTATGTCCTGCTATTGGTATGCCGACAGAGAGCTTGAGGAGGACGAGCCGATACCCGTCGGACGTCCGTTTGATAACACGGAGATATTGCTCATCGCCGACGGCTCGCGCAAAGCGGAGGCGGGAGAGGACGGAGAGATATGTATTCGCGGCACTTGCGTGACTATGGGATATTATAACGCGCACGAGCGCACCGACGAGGCGTTCGTTCTCAATCCTCTGAGGTTGGCGTACAGAGAGATAATATACAAAACGGGAGACATAGGACGTTACAACGAGCGCGGAGAGCTTGTTTTCGTTTGCCGTAAGGATAACCAGATAAAGCATATGGGACACCGAATTGAGCTTGGCGAGATAGAAAACGCAGCTATGAAGCTTTGCGGCATTGGCAGAGCGGTGGCGGTGTACTCAAAGGAGAAAAAGGAGATCGCGCTGTTTTTTGTTGGGGATAGCGAGGAAAAGACGCTTGCTTCGTATCTTTCGTCGGTGCTTCCGAGGTATATGCTTCCCGCAAGATGCGTAAGACTTTCGGCAATTCCTCTTACAGATAACGGAAAGGTAAACAGAACAAGACTTCTGGAGCTTGTCTGAATTTAAATAAAGGATTTTTTGAAATGGAAAAGGTAATAGAAATACTTACAGAGCTTCACCCCGAGGTGGATTTCAATACGGCGACGGAGCTTATCGACGACGGAGTGCTTGACTCTCTTGACATTGTTTCGCTCGTAGCCGCAATAGACACGGAATTTGGCGTCGTTGTTCCCGCCGAGGAGATAATTCCCGAGAACTTCAATTCTGCCGACGCTATCTTTGAGCTTATCACAAGACTTGACGAGGAATAACAGATAATGCTTTTCACATCATTCGGCTTTATCGTCTTTTTGGCGATAATGCTCGCGGCGTATTTTATTACCCCCGCGCGCTGGCAGTGGGTAACGCTTCTTGTCGGAAGCTACGTCTTTTACGCCTTTGCGGGGCTTGAATGCTTGATATTCATACTCTTCACGACGGTTACGGCGTACGCTGTTTCAATGCTTATGAAGAGGGCTATCTCACGCGAGAATGCGTACGTTGAAGAGCATAGAGAGCTTATGACGAAGGAGGAGCGAAAGGATTTTCGCGCGAGGTCTAAAAGAAAAAGACTTCGTATTCTCGTGTTAGGACTTGCGCTTAACTTCGGCGTGCTTGCCGTTCTTAAATATACTGCGTTTGCCGTAAATAACGTAAACGCGGTAATGGGAGCGTTCGGCAAGGAGGGAATAGCTATCCCCTCGCTGCTTTTGCCTATGGGTATATCGTTTTATACGTTTCAGACGATGGGTTATCTTATCGACGTATACAGGGCAAAGACAGAGCCTGAGCGAAATCCCGCGAAGCTTGCGCTTTTCGTGTCCTTCTTCCCACAGCTTGTTCAAGGACCGATATCCCGTTTTTCAGAACTTGAAGCGCAGCTCGTTGCGCCGCACAGATTTGACCCGAAGAGCTTTTCGTTCGGCGTGCAGCGCATAGCTTGGGGATATTTCAAGAAGCTTGTTATAGCGGACAGAGTGCTTGTTGCTATGAACACCCTGCTTGATTCGCCCGACGAATACAAGGGAGCGTACGTGCTTTTGCTTATCCTGCTTTATTCGGTGCAGATATACGCCGATTTTACGGGCGGAATAGATATAACTATAGGAATTGCCGAGGCTATGGGCATAAGACTTGCTGAGAACTTCAACCGACCGTTCTCGGCAAAGTCAACCAAGGAATATTGGAAGCGTTGGCATATCACTATGGGAACGTGGTTTGACGACTATATCTTCAAGCCAACGCCCACCACTCGACCGATGCTTAAGCTTAACCGCGCAATGAGCGCAAAATTCGGAAGAAAAGCGGCGGCGAGAACGGTTGCTTACATAGGCATGTCGCTCACTTGGTTTGTGACGGGTATATGGCACGGAGCGGGCTGGAACTTTATCGTATGGGGAATGCTTAACTGCTTCGTCATGATGATCTCCGAGCTTTGCGAGCCGCTTTACAAGCGCTTCAGAGGGAGATTTCCGCGCCTTACGGCATCCACCGCTTACGGATATTTTATGTCGGTGAGGACCTTCCTTTTAATGGGTATCATACGCTCGCTTGACTGCTACAGAGACGTTGGGCTCACCTTCTCTATGTGGGGCAGTATGCTGACAATGCGTGGAGCTGGAGAGATACTCCGCGGCGGTATATTTAATCTTGGACTGGGCTCGACGGACCTTTTGATAGTCGCGTGCGGTATAGCCGTAGTGTTCGTTATGAGCAAGATAAAGGCAAAGGGTGACGCAAGAGAATGGCTTTACGAGCGCCCCGCGCTGAACTGGGTGCTGTTTGGTGTTATAATTACCGTTATTTTGCTTTTCGGCGCTTACGGCGTAGGTTATGACGCGTCGCAATTTATATACAATCAATTCTGACGGGAGAGCTAATGAAAAAAAGAATAATTATCGGCGTGTGCGCTCTGCTTGTATTAGCTCTTTTGCTATGTTTTTTGCAGGCGCTCGTAACGCCAAAATACGTGTCCAATCCCGAGGGGCTTCTGAGCGGTGAATACTACTTGGAGGCGGGCGGTCACGACGTTATATTCGTGGGAGACTGCGAGGTGTACGAGAGCTTTATTCCTGCGGTGCTATGGGAAAAGCACGGAATTTCGTCGTACGTAAGAGGAAGCGCGCAGCAGCTTGTATGGCAGTCGTACTATCTCTTAGAGGATACCTTCAGATATGAAAAGCCGAGCGCGGTCGTATTTAACGTACTTGCGCTGAAATACGGCGAGCCGCAGAGCGAGGCGTTCAACAGAATGACGCTTGACGGCATGCGGTGGTCATCATCAAAAATAAACGCCATAAAGGCTTCAATGACCGAGGAGGAGAGCTTTTCGGACTACATCTTTCCGCTTCTTCGATTCCATTCGAGGATAACGGAGCTTGGTGCGGACGATTTCAGGTATATATTCAAGCCCAAAAAGGTGTCGCACAGCGGTTACCTTATGCAAAAGGGAATTGTTCCTATGACCGACGCGGCGGAGGAGGGCAGAACGCTTCGCGATTACACCCTTCCCGAGAGTGCTATGGAGTATCTTGAAAAAATGAGGCTTTTGTGCGAGGAGAACGGCGCGGAGCTCATACTTATCAAGTCGCCCACGAATTCATGGGGGTATTGGTGGTATGACGAGTGGGACGAGCAGGTGAGGGATTACGCCGAGGAAAAGGGCGTGACCTACTACAATTTTATTGACGATACAGAAAAGATAGGTATTGATTACGCGACGGATACGTATGACGCGGGAGTGCATCTCAACGTGTACGGCGCGGAGAAAATGACGGACTATTTCGGTCGCTTGCTTGCCGAAAAGCACGGTCTTGGTGCTTGCGAGCATTCGGACGGCGAGGTGTCGGCTTGGCAAAAGAGGGTAGACGCTTATTATAATGAAAGAAACGGATAAGGAGAACGTTATGAAAAATTTTAAGAGAATAGCTTGCGGTATTCTGGCGGCGCTTGCGATATGTACCTTCGCGGCTTGCGACAAAAAGGAAAATCAAACCGAGGACTCAGCCGATACGGGCAGTAAAAAAGCCGAGGGTGTTTCATTTTACGCGGAATACAAGGGCGTTAAGATAGAAATGGGAGCTGAGGCTGAAGCTATAATAAGTAAGCTCGGAGAATACCAAAGCAAAAAGGAAATTGGCGATTGCGGCGGTCTTGGCGCGCAGGTCAAGTATTCATATCCGTCCGTTGACGTGTACGTGCTTGAGAGCAAGGAGGACGGAAGCGTTATCGACCAGATAAGCTTTAAGGACGACGTTATTAGCACACCCGAGGGTGTCTTTATCGGAATGGAGGTAAGCAAGGCTAAGGGGATACTTGGCACTCCCGATAAGGAAAGCGATAAATCCATGGAGTATGGCGACGGCAAATACGCGCTCGTTATCGGCTTTGCTGACGGAAAGGTAAATAGGATAGATTATTTGAGCTAAGGAGTCAAGCTGATGAAAAAGTACGTAAACGATAAATTTCCACACTTTATTCACGGTGCGGACTACAATCCCGAGCAATGGATAGACGACAAGAGCATATGGAATGAGGATATGCGCTTACTCAATCTCGCAAATTGCAACGAGCTGACCGTTGGAATATTTTCTTGGGCAACTCTTGAGCCTGAGGAGGGAAGATTCGATTTTTCATTTCTTGACGAGATAATAAATAAGATATACGAAAACGGCGGAAGAGTTATTCTCGCTACCCCGTCTGGCGCGCGTCCGCGCTGGCTTGCGGAGAAGTACCCCGAGGTGCTTCGCGTAAATGCAGAGGGTAAAAGAGAGCTTTACGGAATGCGCCATAATCATTGTTATACCTCTGCGGCGTAGAGAGAAAAGGTAAGGTTAATTGACACAAAGCTCGCCGAAAGATACGGGAATCATCCCGCCGTAATTGCTTGGCATATTTCAAATGAATACGGCGGAAAATGCTACTGTCCTATCTGTGAGGGAGCTTTCCGTGAGTTTGTAAGGGCAAAGTACGACGGTGATATAAAGAAGCTCAACACCGCTTGGTGGGCTACCTTCTGGAGTCATGATTACACGTCCTTTGAACAAATAGAATTTCCTGTAAAGCACGGAGAGCAGTGTATTCACGGTTTAAACCTTGATTTCAAACGCTTTTGCTCACATCAAACCGTGGATTTTATGCGCGCGGAGATAGAAGCGATACGCTCTGTTTGTCCCGATCTTCCCGTGACAACTAATATGATGCCGGGATTTCCCGATATTAATTACCGTGATCTTGCAAAATATATTGACGTTGCATCGTGGGACTGCTACCCCACGTGGCACAACGGAGAACAGCTTGATCAGGCGCATAAAAACGCCTTTTGGCACGAGTTCTTCCGCACGCTTAAGAGTAGACCGTTCCTTATGATGGAGAGTGCGCCCGGACTTGTGAATTGGCACGAATACAATAAGCTGAAGCGCCCCGGTATGGACAGACTTGCGGCGTTGCAGGCGGTTGCTATGGGTAGTGACTCCGTTCAGTATTTCCAATGGAGAAAAAGTCGGGGAAGCTGTGAAAAATTCCACGGAGCTGTAGTTGACCACGTAGGACACGAAAACACGCGAGTATTCAACGCGGTAGCCGATACGGGAGCTACGCTTAAGGCTATAGACGAGATCTGCGGAACAGTGGTTGACGCGAGGGTAGCGATAATTTTTGATTGGGAGAACCGTTGGGCGCTTGAGGATGCGCAGTTTTTCACAAACGACAGAAAGAAATACGCAAGCACCTGCACAAACTACTATTTCCCACTTTGGGAGAGGGGAATAAACGTTGACATAGTAGGTCCTCACGATGATCTCTCAAAATATTCTCTCGTAATAGCGCCTATGCTTTATATGACGGATGCGCAAACCGTGGAAAATCTGACGTCTTACGTCGAGAATGGAGGAACGCTTTACGCAACGTATGTTTTGGGAATGGTAAACGATACCGATCTGTGTTATCTCGGCGGATTTCCCGCAAACGGTCTTAAGGACGTTTTTGGCATATGGAATGAGGAGCTTGACACACTGTATCCTGACGAGAGAGTCAAGGCTAAAATGAATGACGGTCGCGAGTATTTGCTAAAGGATTGCTGTGAGCTTATACATGCAAAAGGAGCGGAGGTCCTTGCTTCATACGCAACGGAATTTTATGCGGATAGACCTATGCTTACTGTAAATAAATACGGAAAGGGAAAGGCTTATTATCAGGCGGCGAGAGACTGTGGCGAGATGTGGGAGGATATGTGCGGCGAGCTTCTTGAACAGCTCTCCATCGCTTCGGTGCTTCCCGAAAAGCAGCCCGATGGCGTTGTCGCGCACGTAAGAGAGGACGGAGAAAACAGATATCTGTTCTTGCAGAATTTCCGCGACCAAGCGGTTTCTGATATAAAGCTCGACGGCAATTACCGCAATATGGAAACGGGTGAGGAGGCTTCCGCCTCGCACCTTGGCGCGTTCGACGTAAAGATATTTAAGAAGCTTTGATATAACAGCATTTTAGTCCTATTCACAGCAGAAAATTTTATTGACCGACGCTTTTTGCGGTGATATAATGAAGTAATCGCAAAAAGGAGTTATGATTTATGAAATGGATATCGACTACTGAGAATAGCAAATGGTGTGAAAATACCTGTCTTTCGGAGAAAACGGGTGACGTTCTGACAATTGGTGAGCCTGTCGGAAAGCCGCTTTACGGATTTGGTTGTTGTATAAGCGAGATATGCGTTAAAGCAATTCGTGAGCTTGACGAAAAAAAGCAGACGGAAATATTTAAGGAGCTTTTTTCACAAGAGGGATGCGGTTTTGACTTTTGCAGATTGTCTATAGGCGCAAACGATTTTGCCGAAAGCTGGTACAGCTATAACGAATGCGAGGGTGACTACTCAATGGAGAATTTTTCCATTGAAAGAGATTATAAGTACATCATTCCTGCTATAAAGCAGGCGATGGAGTATTCACCAAGTCTGCGCTTCTTCGCTTCTCCTTGGAGTCCACCCACCTGGATGAAATTCCCCAAGGTCTACAATTACGGACGTCTTGTGCAGACAGAGGAAAATCAAAGAGCGTACGCGCTTTATTTTAAAAAATATCTTGAAGCGTACAAAAAGGAAGGAATACGTATTGAGCAGATACACGTTCAGAACGAATTTCATTCCGACCAAAAATTTCCGTCGTGTGTGTTTGACGGGGAGTCCCTCGCAAATTTTATAACCGATTATCTTTACCCAGCTATAGGCGAGGACGTACAGATATGGTACGGTACCGTCAACGGACCTGAAACGGATAAGTACAGGCTGTATACGACGAGACATCATCAGTTCCTTGCCAAGGCGATGGAAAGCGAGAAATTCAGAAACGCAATTTCAGGCGCAAGCTATCAGTGGGCGGGAAAATTCGGTATAACGCAAGCCGCAGAGGACTATCCCGAGCTTGATACGCTCAACGGCGAAATGGAGTGCTGTGACGGTCAGAATTCCTGGCAACAGGCACTCTACGCTTACGAAATGATGCATCATTATTTCAAATACGGCGCGCGCGCGTGCGTTTATTGGAACATGGCGCTCGTTAAGGAAAGCATAAGCACGTGGGGCTGGAAGCAAAACTCGCTTATAAGCGTTGACGGCGACTCTTATGAATTTATGCCCGATTTCTACGTTATAAAGCACTTTGCCCATTTTGTCAAAAAGGGCGCGGTTATGCTCAGCACGAAGGGAAGGGCAAGCTCGTGCGCGACCGTTTTCCAAAATCCCGACGGTGAGCGAGTTGCCGTGATAGCAAATCCTTACGACTTTGAAAAGATACTTACCATTGAGGATAAGAGCTATAAGCTTCAGCCAAGGTCATTTAACAGTATAGTATTATAAAACAAAAAAGACTGTCGTAATGGATCGTACTCTGAAGGGTAGTTTTTGAAATTTAATAGAATACGTTACCTACCGACAGTAAAAGGACGAAGAATTGTTAAAAATCTTCGTCCTTTTTATATGGTTTTTAAATGTTAGCTTTATTATCAGCAACATAATCTTTGTTGTTTTTTTGATCATATTCAGGAAAACAAAGTAAATAGTAGTCACACTCGTCACAACAACATTCAAAGCCTTGCTCGCCGTTGCCAAGACAAATATCAGGTTCTGCGGGTGTAAGCTCTACACCGATAATGTCTATGATCTTTTCTTGAAAGTTCTTGTTCATATATCCCCCATCAGCATATAAAAAAGGTGCGCAACCGAAGCCGCGCACCGAAAAAGCACAAGCCCCTATTGCTGCGAAACAAACCTTTGACAAATAGGAGAACAATCCATATCCACAAAGACGGAACTTGTACTTTTTACCAAATTCAAATCTTTGTGAACGCAAAAGGCAGAGTATCCCTATACAGAAAGATACTCCTAAATGTCATATTTGGTTTGTTTCGCACTTTTATTATATCATATATTTAGATATTTGTAAATACTTTCAAATAATTTATATAAGATAAATAATAACATCATTTTTACTGACAAGTACTGCATTTGTGTATACGAACGCAAAATACGGTATACCTCTTTCGAGATATACCGTATTTTTACTTAGGAAGTAAGTAGGGGTTAAATTACTTAACCTCAACCTCTGCGCCAGCCTCTTCGAGAGCCTTCTTAACGGACTCAGCTTCGTCCTTGGAAACGCCTTCCTTAACGGTCTTGGGAGCGCCCTCAACCATCTCCTTAGCTTCCTTAAGTCCGAGACCGGTGATCTCACGAACTGCCTTAATAACGTCGAGCTTCTTAGCGCCGAAGGACTTGAGAACTACGTCGAACTCAGTCTTCTCCTCTGCTGCGGGAGCTGCTGCGCCGCCTGCTACTGCAACTACTCCTACGGGAGCTGCTGCGGATACGCCGAACTCTTCTTCAACTGCCTTTACGAGGTCAGCGAGCTCAACTATGGTAAGTGCCTTGATTTCTTCAAGAATGTTGGTGATCTTTTCGGATGCCATTTTAATTTTCCTCCTTAATACGGAATGTTTTTAATAAATTTTTTTTGCGTGTATCACGCTGATTTAACTCGCAGATAAATTAAGCCTCTGCGGGAGCTTCTGCAGCTTCGGGAGCTGCTGCAGCCTCTTCTGCGGGAGCTGCTTCGCCGTCCTTGTCCACAACAGCCTGAAGAGCGTATGCAAGTCCGTAAAGAGGGGACTTGATGCTGCCCAAGAGCTTTGCGATAAGAACTTCCTTCGAGGGGATGTCAGCAAGCTGCTTAACGACTTCAACGTCAACAACCTTGCCGTCAAGGTAACCGGCGAGGATCTGGAAGGACTCGATCTTCTCGGCATATTCCTTGAGAACCTTTGCAGGAGCAACTGCGTCTTCCTTAGCGATTGCGATAGCGGTCATACCTGTGAGGTACTGCTTCATTTCGCTCATTCCAACTTCGTCACAAGCTCTGCCGGTCAGAGAATTCTTCATAACCATGTAGTTAACGCCTGCTTCGCGAAGAGCTTTACGCAT